>JAUYEO010000299.1 GCA_030689795.1 Desulfobacterales bacterium
GGTTCTGATACCCAACCATTTTCATTTACTGCTAAGAACCGGCAACGTTTCCATCTCAACTGCCATGAGACGGCTTTTGACCGGATATGCGCTTTGGTATAACCGCAGACACCGCAGATACGGGCATCTGTTTCAGAACCGCTATAAGTCTATTTTATGTCAGGAAGACGCATATTTATTGGAACTGGTGCGCTACATCCATCTTAATCCGATCAGAGCCGGAGTTGTACCGGATTTAAAGATCCTGGACAGGTATCCGTACTGCGGACATAGCGTTTTGATGGCAAAGGTAAAGTTCGATTGGCAGAATACGGATAAGGTATTAGCGCTTTTTGGTAAAAACTCCGGTACCGCCAGACGAACCTACCGGCGATTTGTTAACAAAGGGATTGACCAGGGAAAACGAACGGATCTCACAGGAGGGGGGCTTGTTCGCAGCGCGGGGGGATGGGCTGCGGTAAAAGCGCTTCGAGCGTCAAAGGTTTTTGAGAAAGCTGACGAGAGGATTTTGGGGAATGGCGACTTTGTTGAAAGCGTGCTTAAATCCGCTGACGAGCAAATGAAGAAAAAATATGATCTTCAAGCCCGCGGTTATTGTTTAACCGATATAGCGGTCAGAGTTGCCGATGTTTTGGGGATTGAGGAGGAGAACGTCTGGGCTGCCGGGAGGCGCATGGAAATTGTTCATGCACGCAGCCTTTTGTGCTATTGGGCGGTAAGAGAGTTGGGGGTAACGATGATATCGCTTGCCCGCCGACTGGATCAATCGGTAACAGCTGTTGGTAAAGCTGTAATACGCGGCGAGAAACTCGCAACGGCGGAGAAATATTCGCTTTTTGATAAATAAGTTTGTAAGTTTAATACCCCTAACTTGCCCCAAAATCGTCATCGTGGGCAAAGTGTTATCACTGTATCTGTATTTTTTATAAAAACTGTTAACCGACTTTTTACGACATCATCATACTTGACGGCTTTGTAAAAAGTCAATTTTTCGCCACGAAGGCACAAAGGCACGAAGAAAGGCCTATTGAAAACATTCAGGTTTTTCTTTGTGTCCTCCGTGATCTTTGTGTGAGAACGACTTTTTACGAGAGCATCATACTTGATGGTCTTGTAAAAAATTCCGAATTTACCTCTCGCCGGGGGAGGGGAGAATTGATCACTTTCGTCTGTTTCGGCAGACTGATAATAATAGATAAATGGAGGTAAGAATTGAAAAAAAGAGATAAGGAGGATTTGAATAAATCCGGGAAATCAACGCATCCTGAAACTGCATGTCTATCTGCCTGTGCGGCTGCAGGCAATAATCATAAAACCGCACAAGAGAAAATAGATTATAAGATGAAACTTGAGAAGTGTCTGCTGGAGACAAGGGCAATATGCCATGAATTAAGCCAGCCGGTCACTGTGATTTCAGGATATTCCGAATTACTGTTGCTGAATAAGACAGAAGATGACCCGCAGTATGAAAAATTATTTGAAATAAAAAAGCAGGCCGATATAATTGATAAAATAGTACGAAGGCTGCGTTATCTTGTGAAATATACTACGAGCGATAACTCGCAGGGAAATGAAATAATAGGGGGAGATGTTTAGTGGCCGTTACGGCCACTTATGCCGGTTACGATATTACAATGTTACAGTTATTGTTGAACAACGGCTTAACCCGATCCGTCATTTACGTAACCTGAAACAGATCAATTTCTTTAAGTCCGCGCCCTTCTGATAACGGTGAATTCTCAAACCTTGCGGTCAAAACACGGCTCAAAGAACCTAAAGTGATACTTAAAAATGTTTGTTGCCGGTTTGCCCGTTCCAGCCGGCCGCGTATTTCATGTTTCAGGTCCTCTTCAATCACCCGATACGTTTTCCGATCATATGGCACCCCGCTTGAGTTGATATAAACCCATTGTCCGTTTTTCTGGTCTATAATGCCAGTGTGTCCAGATGGCTGGGAGGAAAAAGAAAGAATCGCTCCTTTTTTTAAGTGCGGTTCGATTTTGTTCCAGATTTCATCAAAGGAGGTATCGGTTACTCTGGAGACGTTAATTTCAACCGGATTATCACAAAGAACCCGGGTTATTCCTTCTCCTGTCAGAAAAGCGTTAAGGTTCATACCCCGACTACGCGCCTGGTCAATCAGAGTGCTTCCTACTCCATTGACACCGAAATAGGAGATCCCGTTCTCTTCCAGAATTCCGGCAAGAAATTCATAACAGTCTCTGTTGTTGAAGCGATGCCTTAATCCGAGTGTTTTTGAGCTTTCAATCGGACGGAGGGTTTCAGGGTGCTTGTTTTCGTCTGTTATTACAGGTGTATTGTCACCAATAGTCTCCTGAAATATCGGGGTTTTGAACTGACGACTGTTGTACAGATAGATGCCTTCATTTTTCAGCTGCTCGGTGAGGTGATCAAAATGCTTCCGGTACTGTTCGGTAGCCGGAGCCTTTCCTGCAACATAATCGTGGCGTTCTAAAACAAGCTGAGCAATTTTGCCTGCCATGCTCGGATCATTCTGCCGGATTAGTTTCCATTTTTCATACTGCATTGTATTTTTAAGCAGGGTATCAGTCAGGCTGACCGAAAACAGTTCGTTAAAGCCGGAACGACCGGGAGGCAATCCCTGCGAGGCCGTTATTGCCTCATAGTTATTTATATGAAATATAGGAAGCATCTACCTTAAATTCCTTTAGAAGCCGTTACGAAATAACTAGAGCATTTCAGACTATCTCGTTAGGAGCCGTTACAAAATAATGATTACATTTCTGACCATTTTGTTACGGCTCCTTATGCCGATCATGGCTTACGGCTCCTTATGCCGTTTTTGACATACAGATGATTACTTTATTTCTACTGCGGCTTAGAAAACCAGAATACACTTGAAAGAAGCAAAATAAGTGCCATTTCAAAGAATCCGGAATCCATGAGTCAGAATTCAGAAGACAAAATAAAAACAATACATTGATTATAATGACTTATGAACCAAAACAGCGAGCGTATTCCCCGCGGGTTGCTGTTAGAAGATTTCCTGTCCGTTTATTGAGAGCTGCCATGAGTTTGTCGATAAGTGTCAAAACTTTGGCAGCAGAGAACGGCAAAAGAAAGATATCATTATAATCCGACATTGCTCAGGAATTTCCGCCACTCCTTTGATCTTCAACCCTGATCCTGGTCCTTATCTTTTTTCTGTCCATGCTCAAAAGGCAAAAAGGGATCGGGAAAATAAGACCAACAGGGAAAATAATTCCGGGTGCAGTACTATATTTTGGGGAAGCGTGTTAAATCGAATTTAAATATTTAATGAAGCCAAATGGTTATGAGTTCGTAATTTTTCAATCATTCTGTCCATATTGTAGGCAGGGAGGATTCTTTTTTCGATGAAGTACTCTCCTATGGGGCGATGAAGCATCCGTTGTTTACCCAAAAGGGCCAATAACTCATAGGAGGTTATATACCCCTTAAGCCAGGCGTATTCACCAAACCGCTTATGAAAATTCCGTTCAAGGCTTCGCTGTTTAAGGAGAGCCTGGATATCGTATTCGCTAAGTATTCCCCATTTCATCGCTATCTGTCCGATAGGCGGGCGCTGCATTTTTTGCCAGGATACCGCTTCAATAAGCCTTTTCCAGGAAACAATGCCGGAATAATATAGAAACTGGCCGATCAATAATTTGCGTTTTGGAATCCGGCCCTTGTAAAAAAAGTCGGCCGTATCGTTGCGATTGACTGTATTAGTTGTTCTCTTATTGAATTCTCTCTTGATGCGGTCATCATATCCTACACCGTTTGAATGAAAATTCTTTAAGGCAGACTGCAGAGTCTCGTAGGCCAGTGTCACCTCCACAAAACAGTCGCTCATTTCATTTTCCATTTTTCCAACGATCAATGAACGGTCCGGATGAGTCTCAAACGCTTTCCTGCGATATGCGATTTTAAGTGCCGATGGGCGAAGATGCCTTAAAACATCAACTGAAACACCGCCAGAAAAACCAAATATTACATGATAGGCATTCAGAAGATCTTGATTCGCTAGTACAACCGGCAAAATACACCCCTCTTAACATAGACAAACTTTAATATTTTGAACCGAAACAGCGAGCGGATTAAAACAGACACTATTCCCTACGGTCGAAGATTCCCCACTGCTTGCAGTGGGGAGCTTCAAACTGCCTCTATTTATCAGGTTGGCGTCACTGTATACCATATAATGTAATTGGTAAAGAGTTTATTTCATCATATGGTGGTTTGATTCTTCTAACCAATAATGTTATTGTCACAGTGTTCGCTTTTCCGGTCACTTGAATCCTGAACCCCTTTCTCCCAATTAATTTGGCATGTTTGTTGCTTTATATTCAATTATTCACATGTCCACATTCATAGTCGTTTGGGAGTACGCCTTTGGAATAAAATAACCGCACCATTTAAATGGCAAGAACGGCATAAGGCAAAAATATTCACCTGGATTAAAAAGAAATTGAAAGGCGATAAAGATGGCTGAAAGAGTCTTTATAGTCAGTAACAGAGATGCGGATTTGGGGCTAATTAAAGAAACACTGGGTTCTAAAGGATTTAATATCGATACGGCGGACCAGTTCAGCGACATTGAGAGCATGATTTTATCCGGCAGTTATGCAGCTATTCTTGCCGACAACGATTTTGCGGGAGACAGGGTCGCCGGCTGGATAAATTTACTCCAGGAAAAAAAGTCCAGATCATGCCTGATTCTTTATGGAGAAAAAAACAGTCCTGGAAATATAGCGGAATTACTTCGAAAAGGAGCCTATGGTTTCATACCAAGGGACCTGCTTGCCGATCGCGTATATGATATTCTTCTGGATGGTCTGGAAAACCGCAAGGCATTCATTGAAATACTGGCAATGATGGATGATATGAAAGAAATCAACGAAAAGCTTGAAAAGGAAAAGACGGCCCTCAGGAAAAGAAATCAGGAGCTGGATTTCATCAACCGGCTCAGTTATGAAGTCTCGTTCGATTTGAACTGGGACCGGATTCTTCCCAGAATGATTGATGCCGGTTTCCTGAACATAATAGATTCCGAGACCATATACATCCTTTACCGGCTTGGTTCCAGGTGGAATTTTGCCTGCTACCTGCCGGGCGGGCAAAGCGACGAGAAGGCAGCAGAAAAGCTGAAGAAAGAAGCCGCCGCCGAATTCTTTTCACTAAGCCGGGAAAGAATTCCCATGAGGGAGATATCCGTTTCTTTTCATTCATTCGAAGGGAAACGGTCTCTATCAAATCCCATTTTTCTTTCCGATAAATTAGTTCTCCCCCTGAGCCCGGGAGGGCGGACACTGGGGGTAATGGTCATTCTCCCGAAAAATCGGGAAGCATATGAGAACGGCAATCATGAAATATTGTCCACCATCTCAAATATTCTTGCCATGTCTTTAGATAACGCTGAAAAATATCAAAAACTTAAAAAATTGACTATCCGGGATGGCCTGACCGGAGTTTACAATCGGATGGGTTTTAAGGAGTTTATGGAAAGTGAATTTCTTAAGGCGAGAAGATACAGAAAACCGCTTTCTCTGATTATGATTGATGTGGACAAGTTTAAGACCATCAATGATTCATTCGGCCATTTGGCGGGGGACTACGTCCTGAGTGAACTGGCGAATTGTTTGAAAAAAACCTTGAGGCAAACCGATATTCTGGCCAGGTACGGAGGAGACGAGTTTGCAATAATTCTTCCGGAAACCGAAATGCAAATGGCCGAGATGCTCATGAGAAGAGCGCTCTCCTCCATCAGAGACCACAACTTCGAGTGGAAGTCCGAAAAAATAAAAGTGGAAGTAAGCTGCGGCGTTGCCTCTGCCGGTGAGCTTGGGCACGAAGACGGTACCGGGGATCTTATAGCAATGGCCGACTCCAGGCTCTACCATTCAAAACGGTCATACGAGTCATGTTCCACTATCGGCATTGAAGGAGAGCCCTTTTGGGCGGCCGTCTAAAAACTTTGGTGAATCAATGCTTTGTGTCGAGGAGACTTGCAGCAACTGTTTACCAACACAAAACAGCGAAGAGCCAATATTCTTTCAGGAGTTCGTAATTGATAAAACATCTCATTTTCCCCGGAAACTACATTGTCAGCGAACAAAAAGAACTGGTGCTGGAAGCCTGCCTGGGCTCATGTGTCGGAGTAACAATCTGCGATAAGGAAGCGAAAGTGGGTGGGTTGATCCATTTGCTGCTTCCTGAACGGACAGGCTGCAGTAAAAAAGATAAACCTGAACTTTATGCGAAAACCGGCCTGCCCATTTTTATCCGTGCATTATGCGAGGCCGGCGCCGACAAGACCCGGATGGAAGCATGCGTAGCAGGAGGCTCGCTGATAGGGCTTGTATCAGAAATAGATCTCGATCTTGATATCGGCGGCAGAACCGCTGAAATTGCACGGGGAATCCTTTCAAGTGAGTCTATACCCGTTCATCAGACTGAAACCGGAGGATATTTAGGATACCGCCTGGATCTTGATTTAAAATCGTTCAACAGTTCAATCAATCTTTCTGCCGGCAGGCCTGCCGAAAGCCACAAAGTATTCAAGAAACCAGTACCGGATGACATTGCCAGGTCTGTGAGTGCAGTCAGACCGATTCCACAGATAGCTCTTAAAATCATCCGGATGATTAATGACGGAAATTACAATATGAACGAAGTCGCCGATGAAATCAAAAAAGATCAAATCATCACAGCCGCCGTTATCAGGTTGTGCAATTCATCTTACTTCGGATTGAAGGAAAAAATCGATTCCATTAACCGGGCGTTTCTACTCATTGGTGAAAAGCATCTTTTTCAAATGATTGTTTCAGCCTCTCTGGAAAATTCTTTTACTGACGTAAGACAAGGATATTCACTTTGTAAGGGGGGGCTTTTTCAGCATTCCGTCGGCACTGCCGTTATTGCAGAAGAACTGGCAAGATTCACCGGAATTGTTCAACCCGGGATCGCATATACTGCCGGGCTTTTACATGATATCGGCAAGGTTGTTCTGGATCAGTATATTTCATCGGCATATACATTTTTTTATCGACGCACACAGATAGATATGGTGGAGCTCGGTGAAGCGGAAAAAGAAACCCTCGGCTTTACACACACAGAAGCCGGAAGCTTATTGGGAGAAAGCTGGTCATTAAATGAGCGCCTGATAGATACGATCAGACATCATCACCATCCGGAGCATGCTTCCGTGGATCCCGAACTGGTCCACGTTGTTTATCTGGCGGATTTGTTGATGAGCAAATTCCAGGCAGGGCAGGAATTGGGATTTCTGAACAATGGCAATATTTCTTCGAGGCTTAAAAAAATCGGGCTTATCCCGTCTCAATTCTCTACCATTGTCGATCTCATTCCGCAGAGGATATTGGAAGGGTCAATAAATCTTCACGATATGCGTTGACCGGCGTCACATTCCCATGCTGTGGTGATGGGTTAAATACCCGGCATTCCCGCGAAGCTGGTCCTGCTCTTTCTGTTCATTATCTGCGGACAACGGGCGTATTTTGTTTTGTCTGTAACTGTCGAAAAAAGCATTCACCACTTCCGGGTCAAACTGGATGCCCGAGTTTTCTCTGATAATTTTTAATGCGTCGTCTTCCTGCATTTTTTTACGATAAGAACGATCTGATGTCAGTGCGTCATAAACATCCACAACGGACAGAATACGGGAAAGCAGAGGTATCTCTTCCCCTTTAAGGCCATCGGGATATCCTGTACCGTCAAATCGTTCATGATGGTGCCGGATTATAGCCTGTTCATCAATCCACATGCCGAAGTGCCCTATAATATTACTTCCGGTGATCGGATGTTTTTTGATTATGTTGAACTCTTCATCCGAAAGTGGCCCTGGTTTGAGGAGGATGTGATCGGGGGTTCCTATCTTGCCTATATCGTGCAGGAGGCCGGAAACATTCAGTTTGTCGACCTCTTCCTGTGTACAATTCATAGCGCCTGCTATCGACATCGCATAAAGGGAGACCCTGTGTGAGTGTTGTTTGGTATAAGAGTCCCTTGCCTCGATTGTTTCTACAAAAGCATAAAGCGATGAAACAAGGTTTTCGAAAACATTCTCATAAAGAGCAAAATTTTCTACCAGAGAGGATGCCTTCTTCAACAGAAAGTTCATAAAGTACAAATCTTTTTTACTGAAATTACGGGCGTTATCATCGATGAATAACACAAGAGCGCCAAAGACGTTAGATTTTATTATGAGGGGAACAGCCATGGTGCCGCCTTTGTTGCCATTACCATTTATTATTAGAGGAATTCCGTCGTCCACAACCTTTTTTATGTTGTGCGATGCAATCTTTTCGGAACCTGATGCCGATTTGTCGCTTGATCGGGAAAAAACCGCAAGGATGGAGGGATTGGTACAATTATGAGCAAAGTTGCAGAAATAGGCTTCATCGCACAGAGTGATTTCTCCGGCGAGATCTACAAGCATATTAATAAGATAATTGATGTTCGTTGCCTGATCCAATTTCTGAAGGATCAGGCTGATTATTTCGACATCTTTCAGTTTCTGTTGTAACTCCTGATTAATATTAAGAAGTTCATGGTTTTTTTGAGTCAACTCTTTCAGCAGGAGGCTGTCCACAAACATGGACCGTTCTTTCATCACACGCTTAATGATCTGCGGGATTTGCAGTATATCTATCGGTTTTGTTAAGAAGTCGACGACTCCGGTCTTTAAAGTTTTTATTGCATTATCAGCCGATGGGTTGCCGGTCATCATAATTATCGGTATTGTTTTATCGTGAAAGTGTATCTGTTTCGCAAGATTGACTCCATCGATTATGGGCATGGAAATATCTAAAAAACAGCAGTCGATTATATGGCTTTTGATGATTTCGAGGGCAAGAAGTCCGTTGCTTTCGGTAAATACATGGTAATCGGTGGTGGCATTAAGGTACTCGCTGAAAATATTCAAAATTGACTTTTCGTCATCAACTACCATTATATTTAAATATTCGTTCATCGACGCTTGTTCTCCGACACCGTTTTATTGTCCAGAATGTTCAGGTAATGTTTTTTTAACGCCTTGAACTCGCCTTCAGTCAGCATCCCTTTCTCTTTCAGAGATGCCAGCGTCTGCAAATTATCAACATAGTTATCGGGCATGGTATTATTATAAAGATGATGTATTCCAACCGTGCTTGAAGGGAAAATATTTAAACTTGCCGCTTTTTCGGTTTTATCTCTTACCTTACCTAATAATATTAATTCATGACAGGCTTCCTGTAATTTTCTTAACAATTCTTTGTTTTCTCTGTTGAGCTTTATCGTGTCTGTGGCCCTGTTTACAACGATCTTGATCTCATCAAGTTTACAAGGCTTCATTATATAATCATAAGCCCCCTCCTTGATGGCAATTATGGCTGTTTCCAGCGAAGCATAGCCGGTGACGATAATTACGAGAACGGCCGGATTCATTTTTTTTGCGAACCTCAGAACTTCCATTCCATCTGTAATCGGCATTTTCAGATCGGTAATAATCAAATCAAAAAAACCATTTCTGAGCATGTCGATAGCCTCGGAGCCATCATAACAGACCGACACAGATCTTCCCTGTTCCGGCGTAGAGGCAAGGTCTTTTAATATATCCG
The DNA here is from genome assembly GCA_030689795.1 of Desulfobacterales bacterium. Taxonomy (GTDB): domain Bacteria; phylum Desulfobacterota; class Desulfobacteria; order Desulfobacterales; family RPRI01; genus RPRI01. The sequence goes on from JAUYEO010000299.1 coordinate 9,627, forward strand.
CGATTACCTTGTCGTCATCAACAATCAGTATTCTGATGGGATGATCCATATTTATGATCTTTAATTCCGGCATGGCATTTTTATCAGGCTTTTTTGTCGAATATAAGGCCGATGGCTTCTTCAAGCTTAGCTGCGAGTTCCAGTAATTCCCTGGACGGGATCTCCCTTATGACCTTACCTGTAT
>JAUYEO010000300.1 GCA_030689795.1 Desulfobacterales bacterium
AGAAAAGGGTCGAAACAGGCTTGGTCTATGAAAAAACGCAAGTTAATAATCGCGGAGCGGGCAATTGAAGACTTGATGGACATATGGCTCTATATTGCATCGGACTCCATTCGAAATGCAGACCGATTCATGGACTCTATGAAAAATGCTTCTCCCTTTGCGATACACCAGAGATTGGCAGAGAACGCCCGGAACTTTTACCCGGGATCCGTTGTCTGCCTGTAAAGCGTTACCTTGTTTTCTACAGGGTAACCGAGGAAGCGATAGAGGTTGCGAGAATTGTTAGCGGTTATCGCGATATTGCTTCACTATTTTGAGGGAATAAATTATAAGCGAAAAGTAACAAAATTACCAGCGTCCCCAAATCACTTCCCTATGAATGGAAAGTTCCGTATTGTTTTTGAACCGAAACAGCGAACGCGTCCTTCGCAACTTGCGGCGGGGAGTTTCAATCCCTTGATCAACTATTGACGGTGGAAAGCAAGCCGAGAAAGAAAATCGGATTTACGGTGAAAGAGAAACAGGCAAGATACGGAAAACAATGTAATCGGCAAAATGAGGGAAACGCATGAATGCATGGGCGTTATGTCCTCCCATGTCCTTCCCCTGATCGATCTCCCGGTCATTAACCCAAAACAAATCCTTGGCGCCTGGCACCCTCGCTGAACCGGGGTAGTTCCAAGCTAATCTTTTCAGGATTATCACGATCAAAACTTTTTTTTCAACTCGTAAAACGTCGTATAAAATACCATGAAAAACTCCGGAAAAATGCTCATAACCGGCATAAGCGGTTTGCTTGGCAATAATCTTGAGTGTTATTTCCAAAACGGCCCTTATGCTTTCTGTGTCTGCCCCTTTTATTTATTCACTTTTCACTCCGCCGCCGGCAGATTGATACTTTGATGAACCGCATAATACCGCTGGATTCGCACTTGAAATCAAACAATGCGTCAACTTTTATTGAAAATCAGAAGCTCGAAATGAGAGGGGGAATATATGGCGACAGCTCAACTTAAAAAGAAGGTTATCGCAGCAATGGATGACCTGACCGAAAAGAAAGTACAAGAGGTATTGGACTTTGTCAGCTATCTCAAACTGAGGGAAGACGAATGGTTCATAGATTTCGTAAATAAACGAGGGACATCGGCAAAAGCAGGAAAAAAAGCAGGAAAAAAGCTTACGAAGCTGGAAGATCTTCAAAAGGTATATCGGTAAGAGACATGCCTTTATACGAACTCGATCTGTCCACTGCTGCGGAAAGAGACCTTAAGGCACTGCCTAAAAGGGTGCAGCAAGATATTGTTGTGGTCCACCTTCCTGCGATTAAGGAAAATCCGTTCATAAAAGGCAAGCCCCTTTCCGGGACACTTCATAATGAACGTTCATATCATTTTGGCAGAAGACCGGAATACAGGATTATTTACTATCTTGAGGGAAATATGATAACTGTCACAGTTATCGGCACAAGAGAAGGCATATATAAGAAAGCAAGAAAGAGAAAATAGCTTTATGCACCTTGCTCTGCGCTCTTAGGAGCCGTGGGCTGCCCGCAGGGCGTTGTCCTTTTACCTGATCGTTCACCCCCGATCAGGTAAAAACCCAAACAAACCCTTCGCGTCCTTGGCGCCTTCGCGGTTCAGATTGTTTTTAACCGGAGAACAAACGCTGTGCACGCTTTGCACGAACGTCCCCAAGTCGTTCCCCTTATTATATAATGGAGGTAGTAATATGATAATTAAATACATTAATAGCGCCATGAGCAAAGCCGTTTACGATAAGCTTGAAGACGGATCTTTTTCCGGGAAGATTCCTCAATGTCCTGGCGTAATAGCCTTTGGTGAAACTCTTTATCAATGTGAGCGGGAGTTGAAAGCCTCTCTTGAAGGATGGCTTATTGTGAAGATTAGATATGGGGATAAATTGCCGGTTATAGGCAAGGTCAACCTGAATAAGAGAATGCCCACTTTTCATGTTGAGACGGCTGCAGTTCATGGGTAAATGGAATCCGTGTAAACGAAGAGATTTTATCAGGAAGCTTAGGAAATTCGGTTTTCAGCGACCTGAGCCTGGTGGCAGGCATCACTACATGCGTTATGGAACCTATACTCTCACACTCCCCGGCAATGAAGAATATTCGGTTTCGCAGCTCATGTTGCTTCTCTGGGAATTTGAAGTTGGATTTAATAAGTATTTATCTTTGGCTGTGTGGGAGAGGCTTTAAATGTTGTTCATCAAAGGAATTGGAATTGAATTTTTAAATATGATCAACTGATATATTGTCTCCAAGGCCTTCGATAACCTGAAAGGATAACGCTCCCCGCAGAGCGTTGTCCTTTTACCTGATCGATCACCCGATCAGGTAAAAATCCAAAACAAACACTTAGCGTCCTAGGCACCTTCGTTTACCCCGTGAAATTTCCGGCAGGAAGAAGCGAAGCTGATTTCACTGGGGCGGTTCAATCTTTTTATTTCATGTTTCCAACCTTTTCGATGTACGATGTACGATATTCGATGTCCGGCTTTTTCAACACTCAACACACAAAACTCGAAACAGCTCTTATGCTTTTGGAAAGTAAAAAGAAGTTACTGAAAAACATTTTTCCGTGAGTTGTGCAAAGGTCTCAGATAACCTATGAATAAAAATAATACTACTTGGCATAATGTGCTGATTTCCAGAGAGGACAGGGAAAAACTCCACGGACATAAAGGCGCGGTTGTCTGGTTTACCGGGCTTTCGGCTTCGGGGAAATCGACAGTTGCTCATATGATTGAAAAAGAGCTGTTTTCGCGGGGGTGTTCGACCTATGTTTTTGACGGAGACAATGTCCGGCATGGGCTTTGTTCGGATCTTTCCTTTTCTGCAACCGATAGAACGGAAAATATCCGCCGGATAGGCGAGATGGTAAAGCTGTTTGTTGATGCTGGCATAATAGTTCTGGCTGCATTCATATCGCCATTTCGCAAAGACCGCGAAAACATAAGAGCTCTTATCTCAAAAGGACGGTTTTTTGAGATATACATGAGTTGCCCGGCGGAAGTCTGTTCGCAAAGAGACCAAAAAGGAATATATGAAAAGGCTAAAGCAGGCATTATAAAGGAATTCACAGGAATTTCCTCACCCTATGAACCGCCGCTTTCTCCTGAGTTGGTCATTGATTCGGCAGAAACCAGCGCCGATGAGGCCGCCTGTAA
>JAUYEO010000320.1 GCA_030689795.1 Desulfobacterales bacterium
AGAAAAGCAAGGGGCAAAGGCACAGAGGCACCAGGCACAAAGTGGAATGGCGAAGACCGTAAGTCGTGAGTTGTGAGGCGGATCACGAATCACGGATCTTAACACTTAATAATCAGATTCACCGGAAAGGAATACGGGATAATTTCAATATTCAGTGGTATTGTTCTTACGCTTGCAGCCTCTTTTCTGATAACCTTTATACTGGCATCAATATAAAACGGTCTTATAAACCTGGCACAACAAATGCGGGGAGGGAAACATGGCTATTAAAATCATAATTAAGAGAATTGTTCCCGAGGAGGATGTGAAGTCTTTAACGCCTTTGCTGAAACAACTCAGAGCTCTTGCGGCAAATCAAACCGGCTATATTTCAGGCGAGACGCTGAAACGGATGGACAATCCGGGCCAATACCTTGTAATAAGCACATGGCAATCCGCCGGGGACTGGGATAGATGGGTTTCAAGCCAAGAAAGAAAGGGAGTTCAGGATAAAATAGACGTTCTTCTGGGGAAAAAAACCGAATATGAAGTTTATACTTATTGATTGATAAAGGAGGTATTGCCATGCCTGGTATGACAACCGGTATTTCGGATTTTGACAGGGCAATCAGAATCGGCCGCCCGCCGAATGTTGTAAAACTTTTTCCGAATTCCAAAGCTCTTATCGTAAGCGGAAAATTTATCGACAGGGCGATGACAGCAAAAGGTAAGTCCGTTGTCATGGCCACAAACGGAAGAAGCAACCTGATAATACGCGGAGCTCTTCAGGCTGCGCAAAGGGCCAACTCGGCCATAATCATTGAAATTGCCAGATCCGAGGGCGGCGCGAGCTCTTATTGCGCGGTCAATTACTGGAATATGGCAAGACAGGTCGACGCCCTGTGCAATGAACTCGGCATCACGGTGCCCGTTGCGATTCATGCTGATCATTACGGGATAAAAAAAGAGCAGGATATTGCAGCCGCAAAAATCGAGATTCCCACCGTATTTGAAGCAGGCCTCACATCTATCGCGATCGATGCCTCCCATATGCCTGATGACAAAAATCTTCTTGCCAACATTGAATTGAATCCTTTTATTCCAAAATGGGCAGGACTCGAGACCGAGGTCGGGGAGATAAAAGGAAAATCCGGGCTTTCAACCGTTGATGAGGCGCTGTTTCTTATCAGGGGTCTGAATGCCCATGATATTTTCCCCGACTGGATAGCATTAAACAACGGGACAACGCACGGCATAGAGGCAAGCAGCCAGGGAATCCAGGTGGATCTGACAGTCGCTATTCATGACGCTCTGGAAAAATATAAAGTTTCAGGCGCTCAGCACGGCACATCGGGAAACAATTCCGACCGTTTGCGGGAGATAGCATCAAGGACAAGGACTACAAAGGCAAATGTGGCTACAGCCCTGCAGATGATCTCATGGGGACTCGAGGTGAACGACTACGGGAACGCCATGCTTGATGATAAAGGAAATTTTATCAAGGTGAAGGATGAAGGGGTTACGGAAGAGATGTGGGGGCAGATGGTTGCCTACGCGGATTCAAAAGGCTGGAAGGGCGGCAACTACAAGTCGCTTAACCTTGCTTTTGAAAACAGGATAATGGGTCAGCCGAAAAATATCAGAGCGAGGATGGCAACGCGGGTGGAAGATTTCATATATGGTATGATAGTAAATGTTTTTAACGGAAAAGACTCCGCTCCTGTTGCCGTTCAGAAGATACTGGAGGCAGGTTCGTATGATCCGGGTGCAAAAACCGGAAAGATCGAAGACCCCGCGCAATGGACACCCGAAAAAATATCCGAAAGAGCGGCTTCAATAACATCGGACAAGGGCGCAAAAGGAAACTTCGACGATTAGGAGCCGTTACAAAATAACCATTACATTTCTGACCATTTTGTTACGGCTCCTTATGCCGGTCACGGCTTACGGCTCCTTATGCCATTTTTGACATCCAGATGACCACTTTATTTTTATACAGCGGCTTAAATGCGTAAAAAGACGAACTGTCAGTACTGTGGAGAGATGCTCGCGGAGAAGGTGTATGAAGAGAGAACGCGCCTTTTCTGCGGGCATTGCAATGAAACATTTTATGAGAATCCTGTTCCAGCTACCTGTATAGTAACGATTGACGACAAAGAGCGGGTGCTTCTTGTCAAAAGGAATGTCGAACCGAAAGCCGGATTCTGGTGCCTGCCCGGCGGATTTATAGAGCTTGGCGAAAAACCTGAAGAAGGCGCTCTGAGAGAGCTTGAAGAAGAGACCGGACTGAGGGGAAAAATCGGGATGCTTCTCGGTGCGACATCGAGTCCGAGCCCACAATATGACACGGTTCTCATGGTCGGGTATCTTGTAAAAAACTACAGCGGGCTGCTTAACGCAGGATATGACGCGTCGGAAGCCGGCTGGTTTTATTATAAGGAGTTGCCTGAAATAGCATTTCAGAGCCATTTGCAGTTTATCAGGATTTATTACGCGGCTTACGGCGTCGGGAGATAATACTTTTTCATAGCGCCGCCATAAAGATTTTTGCTTGCCATTTTTAAACAATCCATATAAATGTCCGACGATTTATAAAAATACCGACAGACATTGGAAAAGAACATAATTCGATTCTAATCAATAGTGAGTCTTCTTCGGATTCGGATGCTGGAGTCGTTTTGACATGGATGTTGAAACCCGGGATAATCTGACTGAACAAAATCAATATACCGCCCCACGATTATTTCATCATGAAGAATTGTTCGATTCACTCGGATCATCGAAAACCATTGATAAGACGGAGCTGATCAACACAATCAATCATATTCATTTCACGGGCGGCAATCTTTTTCTCCTCCTGCAGCATCCGTTTTATCAGGACAAACTGTTTGCCGGCGCTCATCCCGAACCTTGTATTAAAAATCAACGGACACTTAGATTGGACGTATCTTATGATTTGTACAGACTTGATTCGTACAAACCCGTTCGTCTGGTCATCGATTCCGGGTGGTTTTCTCCGGAATTTCTTATAAAAAGCAATACCAGCTTTGGATTGGAGATATGCGGTATATGAATCAATTCATGGATTACGTCCAAAAGAATTTCAGGATGCAGTACGTTTGACAACAGAGCAGCAGGAATAAAAAAAACAATGGAAGACAACCCCCTATATAATACAAGAATAATAAAGAGCTTTGCTGAATATATAAGCA
>JAUYEO010000324.1 GCA_030689795.1 Desulfobacterales bacterium
GAGATGGTAATGCCCGGTGACAATGTAACGATAACGGCAGATCTGATAACGCCGATAGCGATGGAGACGGAGCTTCGGTTTGCGATAAGGGAAGGCGGCCGGACGGTCGGCGCCGGAGTAGTCAGCGAAATACTCGGATAAATAGAAAGATAACTTATGATAATGAATACCAAGATCAGAATCAAGCTGAAGGCGTATGATCATAAACTGCTGGATCAGTCGGCTTCAGATATAGTTGATACTGCCAATAAGACCGGCGCAAAAGTTATAGGGCCCATTCCGCTGCCGACCAGAATTAATAAATATTGTGTTCTGCGCTCACCCCATATCGACAAAAAGTCGAGAGAGCAGTTTGAGATGAGAACCCATAAAAGACTTCTCGACATTATAGAGCCGACTCAGCAGACAGTTGATGCCCTGATGAAACTGGACCTGTCTCCGGGAGTGGATGTCGAGATAAAACTGTAGCATAGGAAACGGTAAGAGCCATGTGTAGAGGATTGATAGGGAAAAAACTGGGGATGACTGTTGTGTTCTCCTCGGAAGGCAAATATGTGCCGGTAACTGTTGTAAAGATCGGGCCATGCACGGTAACCCAGATTAAAACCGGTGAAACGGACGGATATAATGCGCTTCAGCTCGGATTCGGCGGGAAAAAAAAGACACGTGTAAGAAGGCCGGATAAGGGACATCTGAAAAAAAGCGGGCTTGAATCCTGCGAAATAATCAGGGAGTTTGCGGTTGAAAATCCCGGAGAATATGCACTGGGCCAGGTATTGAATGCCGGTATCTTTACTGTCGGAGACCGGGTGGATGTGAGCGGCACCACAAAGGGACGGGGTTTTGCCGGTGTAATCAAGCGGCACGGATACAGCGGGGGCAGGAAAACCCACGGAAGTCACTGCCACAGGATTCCGGGCTCTATCGGAGCGAGTGCTTGGCCTTCAAGGGTTTTCAAAGGGAAAAAGCTTCCCGGGCATTATGGAAATGAAAAGCAGACCATGCGAAATGTTGAGATCGTTGATATAAGAGAGCAGGATAATCTGATATTGCTGAAGGGTGCGGTTCCGGGGCCGAGATCAGGCCTGGTTTCAGTATGTAAGCCGAAGATCACAAAAAAATAATAGGATTTTGCCGGGGGCGTAACGCCTGATAAAAATGGCTTATAAAAAAGTAAATTGATTGGGACTATATTATGTCGATTATAGATGTTTACAATATAAATGGAGAGAAGGTTTCGCAGCTTGAGCTTGCAGAAAGCATCTTCAATGTTCCTGTAAAACCGAGCGTGTTGCATGAAGTTGTTACAATGCAGCTTGCCTGCAGACGGGCAGGGAGCGCTTCCGTTAAACACAGGAGCGATGTGAAGGGGAGCACCAGAAAACTGTACAAGCAGAAAGGCACAGGCAGGGCGCGCAGAGGTGATATTAAATCTCCATTATTAAGAGGAGGCGGTTCTATTTTCGGGCCCGACCCGAGATCATATTCCTACAAGGTTCCCAAGAAAATAAGAAAACAGGCTCTTAAAATGGCTTTAAGCAGCAAGACCCAGACTAATAATCTTCTTGTGCTTGATAAGTTTGATCTCGAAAAAGTGAGGACAAAAGGATTTACGTCCGTTCTTGACAACCTGAAGGTCAAAAAAGCGCTGATAGTAACCGAAAAGGTGAATGAAAATCTTGAGCTTTCATCAAGGAACGTTCCCGGTATCAAAGTAATGAGGTATGAAGGCCTGAATGTTTATGATATCCTGAAATATGAAAAGCTTATTCTGCTCGAGACTTCTATAAAGGGTATTGAAGGGAGGTTAACGGCATGATCAGATATGATGTTATAAAACGGCCTCTGATTACCGAAAAGAGCACGATTCAGAAAGAATCGGCCAACCAGCTCACTTTTGAAGTCGACCGGAAAGCCAACAGGGTTGAAATCAAGAAGGCGGTTGAAGGTATTTTCAAGGTCAAAGTCGCAGGTGTCAGAACAATTCAGGTTATGGGGAAATTCAAGCGCAGGGGCCGGATACTGGGAAAGCGCAATGATTATAAGAAAGCTGTTGTCAGGCTTATGCCCGGTGAGCGTATTGAATTTTTTGAAGGAGTATAGATTTAAGTAAAAAGTCGTTTTTTGACTTTTTATGAAGGTATCATAGATTTAGGAGCTTAAAATGGCTGTAAAGAAAGTAAAACCCACGTCCGCCGGAAGGCGTTTTCAGGTTTATCCGTCATATGAAGAGATCACCCGTTCGAAACCGGAAAAAAGCCTTATCAAGGCTGAGAAAAAAAGCGGGGGCCGCAATGTGCACGGACGGATAACCAGCAGGCACATAGGCGGTGGGAACAAGCATCATTACAGGCTGATCGACTTTAAGCGGGACAAGACAGGTATTCCCGCAAGGGTTGCGGCAATTGAGTATGATCCCAACAGAAGCTCGAGAATTGCGCTGCTTCATTATGCCGACGGGGAAAAACGATATATTCTTGCCCCTCTGAACCTTGCAGTTAATGATACTGTGATGTCGGGTCCGGAAGCCGATATAAAACCGGGCAACACACTGCCTTTGAGCAATATACCTCTCGGTACTTATATACACAATATAGAGCTTCGTATCGGAAAAGGCGGTCAGATTGTAAGAAGCGCCGGAACATTCGCCCAGTTGATGGCAAAGGAGAGTAAGTACGCTCTTGTGAAGCTTCCTTCCGGAGAAGTCCGGATGGTGTTGCTGAACTGCAAGGCTACAATAGGGCAGATAGGGAATGTTGTCCATGAGAACATATCCCTCGGGAAAGCCGGACGCAAAAGATGGCTCGGAAGAAGGCCGAAAGTCAGGGGAGTTGCAATGAATCCGGTTGATCATCCCATGGGCGGAGGAGAAGGACGATCGTCAGGCGGACGGCACCCGTGCAGCCCATGGGGCATGCCGACAAAGGGTTATAAAACAAGGAAGAACAAGAAGACAAGTTCTTTCATAGTAAAAAAGCGTACACAGAAATAAAGTCAGGCTTTACATATCAGTAAGCCGGTTTTGTAAGCGGGAGAATATATGCCACGGTCGTTAAAAAAAGGTCCATACATTGAGCAAAAATTACTGAAGAAAGTTCTGGCTATTCATGAAAGCCGGGGCGGCAAAGTCATAAAAACATGGTCAAGGCGTTCGACGATTGTTCCTGAAATGGTCGGAGTTACAATGGCGGTGCACAACGGGAAGAAGTTCATACCTGTTTTTATTTCAGAGAACATGGTCGGGCACAAGTTAGGAGAATTTTCTCCTACAAGGACTTTTTACGGACATGCAGGCGACAAAAAAACCAAACTGAAGAAGTAAGAAGAAGATAGAAAAGGGAATATTTGCTATGGAGATTAAGGCTTTAGCAAGATATATACGCATTTCTCCTCAAAAAATCCGGAAGCTCATCGGTGCGGTGAAGGGGAAAAAGGTGGAAGCGGCTTTGAACGAGCTGAAATTCATGCCTCTCAAGTCGGCGGGAATTGTTGAAAAGATTATAAGATCTGCAGTTGCGAATGCCGGCCAGAATCCGAAGATGGATGTGGATTCGCTGTTTGTCCGCAATATTGTTGCAGATGAAGGCCCTTCATTGAAACGTTTTGCAGCGAGGGCCCGCGGCAGGGGAACACGCATATTGAAACGAACGGCACATATTACGGTCACTTTGGCTGACGGGTCGATGTAAAAAGGAGGAAAAAGCTTGGGTCAGAAAGTAAATCCTATCGGGTTGAGATTGGGTATAGTAAAAACATGGGAATCAAAATGGTATGCCGGTAAAAACTATGCAGGTTACATACTCGAGGATTTTAATATCCGGAAGTTTCTGAAAAAGAAGCTTAACCATGCAGGCATTTCAAGGATTGAAATCGAAAGGTCATCCAAGCGGGTAAGACTGCGGATCTATGCATCGAGGCCCGGGATTATAATAGGCAAGAAGGGTTCTGAGATACTGCTGCTTAAGCAGGAACTGGAGAAACAGATATCTCATGAAGTTATGATAGATATTCAGGAAGTCAGAAAGCCCGAGATAGACGCGCAGCTGATTGCCGAAAGCGTTGCTCAGCAGATGATAAAAAGAGTTGCATTCAGAAGGGCCATGAAACGCGGAGTTGCTTCAGCCATGAGATTCGGCGCAATGGGTGTTAAGATAATATGCTCAGGCCGGCTCGGGGGAGCGGAAATGGCAAGGCGGGAATGGTACCGTGAAGGACGCGTTCCGCTTCATACCTTAAGAGCCGATATCGATTACGGCTTTACGGAAGCACTTACTACGTATGGCATTATAGGAATCAAGGTTTTTGTTTTTAAAGGAGAGATCCTTAAAAAGGATCAAATTGAAGCAGGCGTCAGGTAAGCCGTCGTGACGGCCCCTAACCCCGATAAACGGGATAAGTAAGTTTGCGAAATTATTTCCTGCCTGGAAAAAGCAGAAAATAATTTGCAATTTACTAAACGACGGGAGAGGAAAGCAGATGCTGAGTCCCAAAAAAGTAAAATACAGAAAACAGCAAAAAGGAAGAATGAAGGGAGTTGCAGGCCGTGGATCGAATTTGAGCTTTGGCGAATACGGACTGCAGGCAATAGAATGCGGCGCGGTCAATTCCAAGGAAATTGAAGCAGCGCGGATTGCCATGACAAGGCATGTAAAAAGAGGCGGCAAACTGTGGATAAGGGTATTTCCGGATAAGCCGATCACAAAAAAACCTGCTGAAGTTAGAATGGGAAAAGGAAAGGGCGCTCCCGAAGGATGGGTTGCAATAGTCCGTCCGGGGAAAATTCTCTATGAGATGGAGGGTGTCACAAAGGAGCTCGCCAGGGAAGCGCTCAGACTTGCATCGCACAAACTTTCAGTGAAAACCAGATTTATAGACAGGAGCAATATATAAAATGGAAGCGAGTGAGATTAGGGATCTGAGCCGGGAGGAAAGACTCAGTAAACTGAATGAACTGACAGAGGGCCTGTTCAATTTGCGCTTTCAGCATGGGATCGGTCAACTTGAAAGTCCCAAAAAAATGAAGCTGACCAAGCGGGAAATTGCGCGGATAAAGACTGTTATCCGGGAATCCGAACTTATAAAAAAAGATAAAGAATAATTGCTGCCATGAATAAAAGAGGAATGAAAAGACAAGTGGTTGGGACTGTCGTAAGCGACAAGATGGATAAGACTGTTGTTGTCCGGATCGAAAGACTGGTCAAACATAAATTTTACCATAAATACGTCAGAAGACGAACTAAATTTGTCGCTCATGACGAAGAGAATTCTTGCGGGATCGGAGACAAGGTTATGATTACCGAATCGAGGCCCCTCAGCAGGACAAAAAGATGGCGTATCAGCAAGATCGTTGAAAAAGCTGTTTGATTTTAAAGGAATATTGAAATGATTCAGGCAGAGACTAGGTTGACGGTGGCAGATAATTCAGGTGCCAAGGTGGTTTATTGCATTAAAGTTCTCGGCGGTTCGAGAAGGCGGTATGCAAGTGTCGGCGATATCATTGTCGTATCCGTGAAAGAGGCTATTCCCAATGCAAAGGTAAAAAAGGGCGAGGTTTTAAAAGCCGTTGTGGTGCGCACCAAAAAAGAGATACGAAGGCCGGACGGATCATTTATAAGATTTGACGACAATTCGGCCGTTTTGATTACACCGAACAAGGAACCTATCGGAACGCGAATCTTCGGGCCCGTTGCAAGAGAACTGAGGGCGAAAAAATTCATGAAAATCATTTCGCTGGCCCCTGAAGTATTATAGTTTAATCCCGCTTGTGGAGACGGTTTATGATAGAAAAAAGATGTGAGATCAAAAAAGACGATAAGGTTAAGGTGATAGCCGGTAAGGATAAGGGTAAAATCGGTAAAGTGGTTAAAGTTATAAGAAAAGATAACAGGATCCTGGTGGAGAATGTAAATGTGGTTAAGCGGCATACCAGGCCGACAGCCAAGAACAAGCAGGGTGGAATTGTTGCCGGTGAAGCTCCGGTTCATGTATCTAATGTCATGCTGATGTGCAACAAATGCATCAAGCCTGTCCGCATCAAGATGCAAAAGCTTGAGAATGGTAAAAAAGCCCGCGTGTGCCAAAAGTGCAGCGAGATTATAGATAAATAAAAAAGGAATATAATGGCACGGCTAAAACTTTATTATGACAAAGAGGTTGTTCCAAAGCTGGTTGAAACTTTTAAGTATGGGAACAGAATGCAGGTTCCTAAACTGGAAAAGGTAGTACTTAATATAGGGCTTGGAGAGGCTATTCATAATATAAAACTGCTTGATTCGGCTGTGGATGAGCTTAAGATTATAACAGGGCAGAAACCTGTCATTACCCGCTCAAAAAAATCTATCGCCGCTTTTAAGCTGAGAATCGGGATGCCTATAGGGTGCATGGTTACACTCCGCAAGAGTCGCATGTATGATTTTCTGGACAGGCTCCTTAATACGGCTCTTCCGCGTGTAAGAGATTTCAGGGGAGTATCCAGCAAGGCTTTTGACGGGTTTGGAAACTATACGCTCGGCATAAAGGAGCATATAATTTTCCCCGAGATTGATTATGATAAGATAGAGAAGATCAAAGGGCTGAATGTTTGCATTGTGACAACTGCAGCAACGGATGAAGAGGGCAAAGAGCTTTTAAGGCTTCTTGGAATGCCTTTTAAGAGCTGATGCAGGTGACTGTTTGATATCCCGGGTAAAAAGTTTATAAGGAGGATGATTTGGCGAAGCAGGCGCTTAGAAATAAGGCTATTGGTAAACCTAAATTCAGTGTAAGGGCATATAACAGGTGCCCTATTTGCGGAAGGCCGCGGGCCTTTATCAGAAAATTTGGAATTTGCCGTATTTGTTTCAGAAATCTTGCCTCAGCGGGCAAACTCCCCGGGGTTATTAAATCCAGCTGGTAAGTAATTATTTTTTATGGATTTTTTTGTTTATAACTTATTTGATGCGGTTATGAAGATCGGAGAAAAGAATGGCAATGAGTGATCCAATAGCGGACATGTTGACCCGCATAAGGAATGCCGGAAAGGCAAGATTAAACAGCGTTGATATTCCAGGGTCCAAGTTGAAGACTGAGGTGGCAAAGGTTCTGAAGAATGAAGGATTTATAAAGAATTATAAATCATTAAAAGATGACAAGCAGGGGATTTTGCGGGTCTACCTTAAGTACGGTCAGGACCGGAACAGTGCTATTTTCGGCATAGAAAGAATCAGCAAACCGGGTCGAAGAACATATGTGAAAAGCAATGAGTTGAAACCGATATTCAGTGGCATGGGCCTTGCCGTTTTATCCACTTCAAAAGGCGTAATGACGGATAAGAAGGCTGCCAAGGAAAAACTGGGGGGCGAAGTCCTCTGCAAGGTTTGGTAAGAAAAGAGGAGTAACAGATGTCTCGTGTAGGAAAAAAACCGATTCAGGTTCCCGATAAAACCAAGATATCATACAGGGATAAAACAATAACCGTTGTGGGGGAAAAAGGCTCTTTAACCCGTGTAATTCATTCGGATATAGATTTAAAGATTGAAGGCGGCTTTGTTAATGTGTCGACCCTGTCGGATGACAGGTCGGGAAGGGCTTTGCAGGGCCTTACAAGAAGCCTTGTCAACAATATGATAACCGGCGTGAACAAGGGATTTGATCGGATTCTTGAAATAAACGGCATCGGGTACCGTGCGGAGCTGAAAGGTAAAAGCATAGTCTTTAATCTCGGTTTTTCGCATCCGGTTGTTTTTGATCTTCCCGACGGCATCAGTGCGGCTGTTGAGAAGAATACGGTTGTTAAGCTTTCCGGGATTGATAAGGAAAAACTCGGGCTGGCTGCCGCTTCGATAAGGAGATTAAAACCTCCTGAACCATACAAGGGAAAAGGTATAAAATATTCCGAAGAGCGTATTCAGAAGAAGGCAGGAAAGACGGGTACGAAATAAAAGGAAATATATATGGGGTCATTAGATATTAAAGTACAGGCACGGTTGAAGAGAAAAAAAAGAATCAGGAAAAAACTTTCCGGAACACAGGCGCGTCCCCGGTTGAGCGTCTTTAGAAGCGCGAAACACATTTATGCCCAGATAATAGACGATACGAGCGGTAATACTCTTGTTTCTGCATCGAGCACTGAAAAGGCTGTTGCGGGGCAGTCCGGCGGGGAAAAGAAAACAGCCGCAGCAAGCCAGGTTGGAAAGGTAATAGCTGCGCGTGCGATTGAAAAAGGGTATAAAAAGGTTGTTTTCGACCGTAACGGTTTTTTATATCACGGCCGCGTCAAGGCGGTATCGGACGGCGCGCGTGAAGCCGGTTTGGATTTCTAGTCTTTTATTATTAGTGAAGGAGGCAGGCTCTTGTTCAAAAAGGATGCAGGCGAAAATCAGTTGATCGATAAAGTGGTTCACATTAACCGGGTGGCAAAAGTCGTAAAGGGTGGCCGCAGGTTCAGTTTCAGCGCCATCGTTGTTGTAGGCGACGGTGAAGGAAGTGTCGGATGTGGCCTTGGAAAGGCGGGAGAAGTCCCGGAAGCCATTCGAAAAGGCGTGGACCAGGCAAAAAAAAATATGATACGCTTTCCTCTTACGGGGGGAACAATTCCTTTCGAGGTTATAGGTAAATTTGGAGCAGGCAAGGTGATGTTAAAGCCCGCATCTAAAGGCACCGGGCTGATTGCAGGCGGAGCGGTCAGGGCGGTGCTTGAAGCTGCAGGTGTCCAGAATGTCCTTACGAAGAGCATGGGATCTCATAATCCCCATAATGTCGTCAAGGCAACGATTACCGGATTGAAAAAATTGCAGAGCCGCGAGCAGGTGGCCGAAAGGCGGGGAAAGACCGTCGAAGAACTGTAAGCCGTTGTAAAAAGATAACTGTACCATTTCAATTTCAATGGCGAGAACGGCATAAGGAGCCGTAATGAAATGGTCCAGAAAGTAACAGTTATTTCGTAACGGCTCCTAACGGGGAAGAGGATATATGTCGGGAATACTGAAAGTCACACTTGTTAAAAGCATGATCGCACGGCCTGAAAAACACCGGAAGGTGTTGCGCGGTATGGGTTTGACAAAGCTTAATAGAACAGTTGAGCTCAA
This sequence comes from Desulfobacterales bacterium, assembly GCA_030689795.1. Lineage (GTDB taxonomy): Bacteria > Desulfobacterota > Desulfobacteria > Desulfobacterales > RPRI01 > RPRI01. Next base: position 9,066 of record JAUYEO010000324.1, read on the forward strand.
TGATACTCCTTCGGTTAGGGGTATGATCAGCAAGGTATCGCATCTGGTGAAGGCTGAGGAGAAGATTGATGAAATTAAATGAATTATCGCCGTCCAAGGGATCAAAAAGTTCGCGCAAACGCTTAGGGCGCGGGCCCGGATCCGGAACCGGCAAGACTTCAGGTAGGGGTCATAAGGGGCATAAGGCGCGCTCGGGCGGAGGAGTCAGGCCCGGATTTGAAGGCGGGCAAATGCCGATTCAAAGGCGCCTTCCCAAGGTAGGCTTTACGAATATATTCAAAAAAGAGATTGCTGTTGTCAATATCCGTGATCTTTTGAAATTTGAAAGCGGCTCCACAGTTGATGAAGCTGTTCTGGTCCGCTCTGGAATAGTAAAGGGAAGAAGGGACGGGATAAAACTCCTTGCACAGGGCGACATCAATTTCCCTCTGACGGTAAAGGTCAGCTTCGCCAGCAGCGGAGCAAAGGAAAAGATCGAAAAAGCCGGCGGCAAAGTAGAGGTTATATAAATGGTCGGGAGCGGTTTCCAGAATATATTTAAAATACCTGAACTGAAAAAACGAGTATTGATGACTCTGGCATTGCTTATTGTTTACCGCGTTGGAGTTCATGTTCCGGTGCCTGGCATTGACAGTGTTGCGCTTGCATCTTTTTTTGCCAAAGCAAAGGGAACCCTGCTCGGACTTTTCGATATGTTTTCAGGCGGCGCATTTGAAAAGCTGTCGGTATTTGCACTCGGCATAATGCCCTATATCAGCTCATCCATTATTTTGCAGCTGTTGACCGTTGTCGTTCCGCATCTTGAGCGCCTGTCAAAAGAAGGGGAGCAGGGGCGGAAAAAGATTATTCAGTACACGAGATACGGCACCGTGCTGCTGAGCATAATACAGGGGTTCGGCATCAGCATCGGCCTTGAAAGCATGGCTTCTCCAGGAGGAGCTCCTGTTGTTTTATTTCCGGGCTGGGGATTCAGGCTCATGACCGTTATTACCCTTACAGCCGGAACGGCATTTATTATGTGGCTTGGGGAGCAAATTACAGAACGTGGAATCGGAAACGGAATATCCCTTATTATATTTGCGGGAATTGTATGCCGGATGCCGAACGCCATAGCCAACACATTCAAGCTTGTTTCAACGGGCGAAATGAATGTATTTTTTGTTGTTATTCTCCTCGTTCTTATGGTCGGCGTTGTCGGAGTAATCATATTTGTCGAGCAGGGGCAGAGGCGTATACCGGTTCAATACGCAAAAAGGATCGTAGGCAGGAAAATGTACGGAGGCCAGAGCACACATCTTCCGCTTAAAATAAATACATCAGGGGTTATTCCTCCTATTTTTGCATCTTCCATCATGATGTTTCCTGCAACCATTGCAAGCTTCATAAAAATTGAATGGATGCAGGATTTTGCAAAAGCACTGACACCGGGCAGTGTAATTTATGAACTGCTCTTTGTGGGATTGATCTTTTTCTTCTGCTATTTTTATACGGCTGTTACATTCAATCCGGTTGATGTGTCTGAAAATATGAAAAAACACGGCGGGTATATTCCGGGAATAAGACCAGGGAAACGAACCGCCGATTATATAGACAGGGTGCTTACACGCATTACCTTGGGAGGCGCCATCTACGTTTCGTGCGTATGTGTGCTTCCGTCGGTGCTGATAACCCAGGTTAATGTTCCATTTTATTTCGGCGGAACCGCCCTCCTGATAGTTGTGGGGGTTGCAATAGATACGATTTCACAGATAGAGTCGCATATGATTTCCCGCCATTATGAAGGTTTTCTGAAAAAGGGCGGTGCCAGAGTCAAAGGGCGATTCTAGCATGGTGATTTTAAAATCACCTAAAGAAATCGAAAAATTAAGGGTAAGCAACAGGATTGTCGCGGATATTCTCTGCAGGCTTGAAGACGAAGTCAAACCGGGCGTAGACACTTTATATTTGAACGATGTTGCTGAAAAACTGGCATCCGAAAAAGATGCAAAACCAGCATTCAAGGGATATAAAGGGTATCCGTATTCGCTGTGTACCTCGGTGAATAACGTTGTGGTTCACGGTTTGCCTTCAAAAAAGCAGCTTGTTGAAGGTGATATTATAAGCCTCGATTTCGGGGTGTTGTTTGACGGATATTACGGTGATGCCGCTATAACGGTGCCTGTCGGGAAAGTATCCAGAACTGCAATGAGGCTCACACGGATAACAAGAGAAGCTCTTTATAAAGGGATTGAAAAAGCGGTGCCGAAAAGAAGGCTTTCGGATATATCGTATGCCATACAGTCTTATGTTGAGGCTGCCGGATATTCGGTCGTTCGTATATTTGTAGGACATGGAATCGGGAGCAGCCTTCATGAGGACCCGCAGATTCCGAATTTCGGGAAACCGGGCATGGGCGCCATATTAAAGCCCGGCATGACGCTTGCCCTTGAGCCTATGGTTAATGAAAAGGGATATGAAGTCGATATTCTTGAAGACGGGTGGACGGCGATAACAAAGGATGGCGGTCTCTCCGCGCATTTTGAACATACGGTGGCCGTTACAGAAAATGGTCCGGTTATTTTAAGCGAAAGAAACGGGGGCTGAACTATGGCGAAAGAGGAAGCAATCAAGGTTGAAGGAACAGTACTTGAGACGCTGCCGAATGCGATGTTCAGGGTCGAGCTTGAAAACAAACACAAGGTTCTTGCGCACATTTCAGGAAAGATGCGCATGCATTTTATAAAGATTCTTCCCGGGGACAAAGTTACTGTTGAGATGTCGCCTTATGATCTGACGCGCGGCAGAATTACATACAGAACCAAATAAAAGATGCAGCCCAGGATATATGAGGAGCATGGTATATGAAAGTCAGGGCATCAGTTAAAAAAATCTGCAGCAAGTGCAAAATTGTCCGCAGAAAAGGCGTTATAAGAGTAATCTGCGAGAATAAAAGACACAAACAGAGGCAAGGATAGAGGAGGATAAGCTTTGGCAAGAATTGCAGGAGTAGATCTACCCAAGAATAAGAGAGTTGAAATCGGCCTGACGTATATTTACGGGATTGGAAAAGCAGTATCAAGATCGATACTCTCAAAGCTTGATATTAATCCGGATACTAAGGTAGACAAGTTGTCGGAGACAGAGGTCAACAATATCCGCAAGATTATTGATACCGATCACAAAGTTGAAGGCGAACTCCGTACGGATGTTTCTATGAACATCAAGAGACTCATGGATCTTGGATGTTACCGAGGCCTTCGCCATAGAAAATCGCTTCCTGTGAGAGGTCAGAGGACAAAAACGAATTCCCGGACGCGAAAGGGACCGAAACGCTCAACTGTGAAGAAAAAGGCCGCAACAAAAAAGTAGTAATATAATATACAGGGGCTTTATAAATGGCGAAAAAAACCCGAACGAAAAAGAAAGAGAAAAAAAATATTACCAATGGAGTAGTCCATATTTACTCCACTTTCAACAATACAATAGTTTCTATTACGGATCCTGCGGGGAATGTCTTAGGATGGTCGAGCGCCGGTGTCCAGGGCTTTAAGGGATCGAGAAAAAGCACTCCTTTTGCGGCCCAGCTTGCGGCTGAAGATGCCGCAAAGAAAGCAATGGAACATGGAATGAAGAATGTAGAAGTATTTGTCAAGGGGCCAGGGCCTGGAAGGGAATCGGCTCTTCGCTCGCTTCAGGCAACAGGCTTTAATATCATAATCATAAAGGATGTAACGCCTATTCCGCATAACGGCTGCCGTTCGCCGAAAAGACGCAGGGTATAATAAAAGATAGGCTTTAGTCTGATAGGCTGTAGGTGAAAGCTAAAAGCCTAAGAGCGTACAGTCTAACAGCCTGAACTATTAAAAGGAGGAAGATTTGGCAAGATATACAGGTGCAGTATGCAGGCTATGCCGGCGGGAAAATTTGAAACTGTTTCTTAAAGGGGATCGCTGTTATTCGGATAAATGCGCGTTCGACAGGCGAAGCTTTTCGCCGGGACAGCATGGACAGCGGCGCGGGAGAAAAATATCCGATTACGGGGTCCAGTTGAGAGAAAAACAAAAGACAAAACGCATGTTCGGGCTTTCAGAAAAACAGTTCCATCTCTTTTTTGAAAGAGCCGAGCGGCAGAAGAATATTACCGGAACAAATCTCCTCATATTGCTGGAAAGAAGGCTTGATAACGTGGTCTACAGGCTTGGTTTCACCGGTTCACGTTCCCAGGGACGTCACTTTGTAAAACATAATCACTTCCGTGTTAACGGCAAAAAAATCAACATTCCGTCATATCTGATAAAAGCAGGGGATATAATAGAGGTGAATGAGACCAGCCGGAATGTAAAAGCAATAAGTGAATCTCTGGAAGCTGTTGTTCGAAGGGGTGTTCCACAGTGGCTTGAATTGGAAAAAGAAAATCTTAAAGGAAGAGTAAAAAGCTTTCCTGTCCGCGGAGATATCACGATGCCTATCCAGGAACAGCTTATAGTGGAACTTTATTCCAAATAATAATATAACGGGGCAGGCGACATTCCTTTGAAAAAAAATCTGGAGAAAATAAAAATGGCATCAAATGAACTTATGTACATGAACTGGCAGGAGATGATTACGCCCGAGAAGGTTCAGGTGACCGGTATGCCGAATTACGGCAAGTTCGTTTGTGAACCTCTTGAAAGAGGGTTTGGAATAACTATCGGTAATGCATTAAGGCGTATAATACTCTCCTCGCTTTATGGCGCCGCCATAGTATCGGTAAAATTCGATTCCGTTTTTCATGAATTCAGCGTGATACCGGGTGTGCTTGAAGATGTATCGGAAATTATTCTTAATCTTAAAGATGTGCGGTTCAGGGTTGCCGATAATAATCCGAAAACCTTGCGTATAGACGCAAAGAGTGATTGTAAATTAACGGCGCGGGATATTGTAAGCGATGACGGCAAATGTGAAGTTTTGAATCCTGATCTTCATATTGCGACTCTGTCGGAAAAGGCAGTTTTAAAAGCAACCGTGACAGTCAAGGTCGGAAAAGGTTATGCCTTATCCGAAGCAAACAAGGATGAAAACGCACCCGTAGGCACTATTCCCATAGACTCCGTATTTTCACCCATAAAGCGTGTAAACTATGTGGTAGGAAATGCCCGCGTCGGACAGAGAACCGATTATGACAAGCTTACGATGGAAGTCTGGACCGACGGGAGTATTTCGCCTGAGGATGCGGTTTCATATTCGGCAAAAATATTAAAAGAACAGATGACGATATTCATCAATTTTGATGAAAAAATTGAGCCTGAAGCGGAGAAGAAAGCAGACAAGCGGCAGAAACCTCAGTTTAATGAAAATCTTTACCGGAGCGTTGAAGAGCTTGAGCTTTCCGTAAGAAGCGCAAATTGCCTAAAAAACGCCGATATCCTGAAGATATATCAGCTTGTCAGCAAGACAGAAGCGGAAATGCTCAAGACCAAGAATTTCGGAAGAAAGTCCTTAAACGAGATCAAGGAAGTGCTGAATGAAATGGGCCTTTCTCTGGGGATGAAACTGGAAGGATTTGTGCCTCCTGAAGAAGAAAAGGCAGAAGGAGAATAAACTGTTATATGAGACATCGAATCGCAGGTATAAAATTAGGAAGAACAAGCAGCCACAGGGATGCAATGTTCAGAAACATGGTGACATCTCTGTTTAAACATGACCGCATCCGCACCACCGATGTAAAAGCAAAAGAACTTAAACGCTGGGCGGATAAAATTGTAACGCTTGCGAAACAGGGTGATCTTGATGCAAGGCGGCAGGCGCTTGCCATCGTAAGGGAAAAGGATGTCGTTCATAAGCTTTTTGAGGAAGCTTCCGAACGTTTTGGCTCCATATCAGGAGGATATACAAGGGTAGTAAAGGTTGGAAGGCGTCCCGGGGATGCCGCGCCGATATCCATCGTTGAGCTTGTCGCTCCGGAGAAGAGCAAAAAGAAAGACGATAAAAAGAAGAAAGCAAAAGCTCCCGTTAAGAAAAAAGCCGGAGCCAAAAAACCTGCCAAAGCAAAAAAGGAAGAGAAAGCGGCATCTGCGCCTGAAAAAAGCGGCGCAGGCCCGGTTGAAGAAAAGGCTGCCGATGCCGATTCCTGAACAATTATAATAGCTGATACTTAAAAAAAGCCCCGGTTTCTTAACCGGGGCTTTTTTTGATTAAACGGCACAGGTTGCAAAAAAACTTTATCCCTTGACTCTTAATTTGCATTCCGATATTTTCAAAAGCGATCATATAATGAGGAGTCGTTATGGCGTCTGCTTCCAAACTGATGAGTCTCTCTGAAGCCATAAAACGGTATGTGCCTGACGGCGCAGAAGTGGTAATGGGCACTTCTCTTGAAACCATGATCCCCTTTGCGGCCGGCCATGAAATAGTAAGGCAGCGGAAGAAAAATCTCACCTTAATCGGTCCGATTTCGGATATATTGTTCGACCGGCTCATAGGCGCCGGATGCGTTCGGAAAACAAGGGCTGCCTGGATTGGTAATGTTATAACCGGTTCTTCATATAATTTCAGGCGGGCAGCAGAAGAAAGAACCATCGAAACGGAAGATCATTCAAACCTTACCATCTCCATGGCACTCAAGGCCGGGGCAATGGGAGTTCCTTTCATGCCGACGCTTACTGCCCTGGGAAGCGACCTTTATAAAACAAACCGGTCTTTAAAAAAAATTACCTGCCCTTTTACGGGCATTATGCTTACCGCAGTTTCCGCCATTAATCCTGAAGTTGCCGTTATTCATGTACAGCGTTCGGATGAGTATGGAAACGCCCATATGTGGGGCAATCTCGGTGTGACAGGGGATGCATGCCTTGCAAGCCGGCATATTATAATTACCGCAGAAGAGATTGTCTCTCCCGGTGTAATAGAAAGCGACCCGAATCGTGTCATTACTCCAGGCTTTCGTGTGAGTGC
>JAUYEO010000329.1 GCA_030689795.1 Desulfobacterales bacterium
TTAATGGGCGAAAAGCCCTGCAATAGCAGCTGCCTGAGGATGTGCATAAATAAGGATCAGGGCAATTACGAGTGCGTAAATACAAAGAGACTCGATCATGGCAAGACCGATCAGCATTGTAACCGTAACTTTTCCTGATGATTCCGGATTTCTTGCAATACCCTCAACTGCGGCCTTAAGGCCAAGACCCTGGGCAATACCGCAACCAAAGGCCGCAACCGCAATCCCGAAACCTGCGGCTGTAACGCATGCGATGAAGAATTGTAATGCTTGAGCTTCCATACTTTAACTACCTCCTTTTTAGATTTTATTCTTTGCTTCTTCCATTATCCCATAAAAAATTATTTATTTCCGGCATCCAAATGTTCCGGTTATTTTTGAACGACGGCTTAATGAGCGTGTTCCATTGCGCCGGTAAAATACATCATTGAAAGCAAAAAGAAAACAAATGCCTGAACAAGAGCAACAAATATACCGAGAGCCATTATAGGCAGGGGCGCAAAGAAAAGCCCCGCAAGCACGAAAAGGATACCAAGCACAAGTTCATGCCCCATCATGTTTCCAAAAAGACGGAAGGAGAGAGACAGGATTCTGGCAAGATGTCCGATAATCTCAATAGGGAAAACGATGGGAATCATCCACCATACGGGCCCGAAGAAGTGTTTGATATATTTTACTCCATGATATTTAACGCCGATAATATGGGTAAAAATGACTACCGTAAGCGCGCATGAAGCGGTTGTGTTGAGGCTGGCGGTCGGGGGGAAAAAACCCGGAACAAGGCCTATCAGATTGCAACTGAAAATGTAAATAAATATGGTTGCAACCAGCGGGAAAAGCCAGCGTCCCTCTTCGCCTGTAACATCAATCATAAAGTTTTCGATTCCGGAAATGATAACTTCAAATACATTCTGCGCTTTTCCGGGAATCAGGCTGACACTCTTTGCTGCTATCGTTCCAAGAGTGATAAGAAGAATCATTACCACCCATGAATAAATAACATGCGGATAGGAGTGAGCAAAATGCTCCAGGCCGATAGCCTCAAACAGCTTTACAAAAAACAGATAGGGATGTGCCACCTTATATTGCCTCCTTGAAAATAAGTTTTGTAAGTTCCAGCATGGTTGCTATTATTATGCTTGCCACCACGACGGAGAGCCCGACAAAAAGACCGATGGGGTGAACATAATGCCCCGATATCAACATAAATATAATAAACCCGCTGACCATGAAACGGGCATAATACTTGGCCAGAACAACATTGTGGGAAGCAATTTGCGGAGGTGTGAGCGCTTTTTTAAGCGTCCTGTAAAGCAGATGAAAATTTATCGTAACTATAAGTCCTCCGAATACTATTCCCATTGTAAACTTTGGAGAAGCAACAATAAGCCCTGCGATACTCGCAACACAAAAGAGTATCCAGTTTGTCAGGGTAACAAATTTCAGGATGCGCTGCTGTATTTTCAATTTATATCTCTTTCCTGCGGAGACTTCTCGCTCTTTCTTATCGCAAGCCAGATATTTCTGAATCCTGCTGCAATACCAAGCCCAAGAAAAACAAGTGTAAGCCAGGGATAAAGTTCAAATCGCCTGTCAAGATACACTCCAATTGCAAGTCCGATAAATATCGAAAGCGCTACCTGCAAGCCAAGACTGCTGTAATATGCAAGTTCCCTTATATACCGTCTTGTTTCTCTTTTCAAAAAGAGCGCTCTCTTATATTGTTAGTACCTTAGAAATAATTTTCTGCGCGTCTCTGGCAGAAAATTATTTCGTGAAGGTACTTATCCCGTTTATCGGGGTTAGGAGCCGTTACGAAATAACCATTACATTTCTGACCATTTCGTTAGGAGCCGTTACATAATAATCATTACATTTCTGACTTTTTTGTTACGGCTCCTTATGCCGGTCAAAGCATTTAAATGTGTTACGGCTATTTTTGAACGACGGCTTACATGGTCTATACGACCCCGGTAAAGCTTCTGCCCTCTAACACATGATTTTATTCAAGTCAATGCAAAATTGCATCAAAATCATGTCGGTTTTATGTATAATAAATAACCTGTAATTTCAGCTAAATAAGGCTATGTTTGAGGTCTTGTGCCGCATGATGATTTACCGTGGGTACGCCTCTTGCCTCAGTGCCTTTGCCCCTTCCTTGTTCACTCTTCAATCATCACTATCCGCTGTTCACTATGACAGGATTTTTACATGCCCGGCCTGGTCATCTTCCGAAACTTCGCCGATTATTGAAGCAAAAACGCCTTCATTCCGCAAAGCATCCAGACATTCTTTTGCTCTTTTTTCAGGAAGGGATATTACCAGCCCGCCTGATGTCTGGGGATCGAAAACCATATCAATAACAACCTGTTTTACCGATAAATCGATACTTATATTTTTGCTGCAATAATTTTTTGTATTATAGCTTCCGGCAGGAATCAGTCCCATAAGGGCATATTCTTCCGCTCTTTTAATAAAGGGAACCAAACCCGTATGAATAAGGATCTTCTTGCAGCTTCCTTTGGCCATTTCAAGCACATGCCCGGCAAGACCGAATCCTGTCACATCCGTACAGGCATTTGGCCGGAACCTAAGCATTATTTCAGCAGCCTTCCCGTTAAGGGTTGTTGTAACTTCAATAAGCGCCCTTATCGCCTCTTCATCAGCTACTTTTCCTTTAATGGCAGTTGCTATTATTCCGGTGCCGACAGGCTTGGTCAAAATCAGCCTGTCCCCTGTCTTTGCATTTCTGTTTGTCAGTATTCTGTCCGGATGAACTATGCCCGTAACAGAAAGCCCGTATTTAAATTCTCTGTCATCAACGCTGTGGCCGCCCACCAGCACGGCACCGGCTTCATATATCTTTTCAAGTCCTCCGGCAAGGGTCTCTTTCAGTATATTTTCGGAAAGCTCTCCGACAGGAAAGCATACGATATTCATGGCCGTTACCGGCCTTCCCCCCATCGCATATACGTCGCTTAAAGAATTTGCGGCCGCTATACGGCCGAATTCATACGGAGAATCAATGATGGGCGTGAAAAAATCAAGCGTCTGCACCAGCGCAGTTTCGGAATCCAGCCTGAAAACACCGGCATCATCTGAAGTCTCCATACCTACAAGAAGATCCGGATGGGCTTTTACAGACAGGCTCTTTATTACATCTTCCAGGACCCCTGGACCTATCTTGGCCGCTCAGCCTGAAGCCCGGACTTTTTCAGTCAAATATATTTTTTTGTCTTTTTCCATTTTTTTTATGCTTCGGTTACCGGTTACCGCAGATCCGCAAAAGGCTGAGCATTAGGTCTCCGGCTTATGGTTCCTTGTTAAGAGTGTTATGTGTTAGACTCGTTATTCGTAATCCGACTTGCGCCTCTCGACTTTGCACCTCTGTGCCTTTGTGCCTCTGCCCCTTTGCCGCTTTCTTTTCACCATTCACTATTCAATCTTCAGAACCTTATATCGCGGCTGTCAAATACAGGTCCGTCCATGCATACATGCAGATACCTGCCTTCATCCTTCCCTTCAATTGCACAGCCAAGACAGGCTCCGATGCCACATGCCATGACACTCTCCGTGGATATCTGACAAGGAACTTTATATGTTTCCGCTATTCCTGCAAGACATTTTAACATACCTGAAGGCCCGCACGCATAAATTACTTCGGGCCGCTTTTCCTTTAAAGCAGCCTCAACCGGGGTTGTTATTAGACAGGTTTTCCCTTCGCTTCCGTCATCTGTTGTGATCATCACATCAAGACCAAGATTTAAAAAATCATCCCTGCATAAAAGATCTTCTTTCGATCTTGCCCCGAGAAAGACTTTTATATTGGTAGAACCGGCCATTTTTTTATCAAGAATATGTGTAGAGAGAAACAGCATAGGGGCAACTCCGATTCCGCCCGCCACAATAAATATGCTGCCGATATTTTCAGGCAAAGAGAATCCTTTCCCGAGAGGGCCCATGATATCGACCCATTCGCCGTCTTTGACTTCCGAAAGCCTGCCCGTAAACTCTCCCACAACTCTGTAAAGGATTTCTATCCCTTTTTCACCCTCGATTATCCTGTGAATCGAAAATGGCCGGCGGAGCAGAGGCGAAGTCCTGCCGTCAAGGCGCAGCATGACGAATTGACCGGGTCTTGCATTAATCAATGCATTGCCGCATTTCAGGCCGATTTTATAATATGAGGAACCCACGCGCCTGTTCCAAAGAATCCGGACTTTTCCCGAAAACATATCTATGCCTCATTCTTCGTACTTCGAAGTTCGTATATCGTACTTCGTACTTCGAATATCGAACATAGTAAATCGTTGTTTGTGGTTTCTAATAGCTGATTACTGGTAACTGATCCCCGGTTTTCCATTGCCCCTTGACACTTGCCTCTTGAACCCACGAACCCTTTTCTTTCCTCACTCCTTTGTGCCTATGTGCCTTTGCCCCTTTGTCCCTTTTTTTCCACCCTATTCCCTTATCCCTATAACCGCTGCAAATCTTCCCGTTGTCTTTTCTCCCCGATAGGAAAAAAAGAGACCCGTGTTGCATTTTGTGCAGATTCCGCTCGAATAAATATTCTCCGGCATCACACCTGCGCCGCAAAGCTGGTCCGTACTTATACGCCAGAAATCAAAATGATTCGCAGAATCTTTGTACTTCCAGAATTGCTCCGGTATCTCCCTCTCATAGTTGATAAATTCCGCGCAGCATGGCCCGAGGGAAGGGCTGATGCCTGCGAATATGTCAGAAGGACTGCAGCCAAACCGCTCTGTCATTGTATCTATTGCGCCGCCTATTACGTTTTTAATGCTTCCCCTCCACCCGGAATGGACATTCGCGACTAGATTCCTGACCGGATCAAACATGAGAACCGACTGGCAATCCGCAATTTTGATGGCAAGCATCCTGTTTTCAAGATCGCTCACCATTGCATCACCGACAAAAGGAGCAGAGTTTGATCCTGAAACAACAATAACATCCGCATCATGCATCTGTCTTGTAAATACAAGTTCACCGTTATCCATGCACATGGAAACAAGCGATCTGTTCCGCTTAATCGCCCATTCATCATCCCCGACCGATAAGCTGAGATTCAGACTGCTGTAGGGTTCCTTGCTGAACCCGCCATTTCTTGTAAACACTCCATGCCTTAATTTCGGAAAAGAGATCAGGTTCGGAAACTGAAAAAACGAAACCCCGTTTACTTTTGTTAATATCAAAAATACCTCTTCTTTATATTACCCGGATATTTCCAGAATCCTTTTTATAATCGAAGATGTCGATATTCCTGGCGCCACGGGAACCCTCACAACGCTTCCGCCGATCTCTTTGACAAAATCAGCCCCGATAATATCCTCTTCCGCCCAGTCGCCACCCTTGACAAGAATATCAGGCCCGACATTTCTGATAAGATTCAAAGGATCCGGCTCATCAAAAAAAACAACATAATCGACGCATGACAATCCAGAAAGCACCTCGGCCCTCTGCATCTCGGAAACAACAGGTCTTTTTTCGCCTTTTATCAGCCTGACGGACTCATCTGAATTGAGGCCGACTACGAGAATATCGCCTTCCGCCCTCGCGGCAGCAAGGTATCTGACATGTCCGGCGTGCAGGATATCAAAGCATCCGTTTGTAAAAACAATGCGCTTGCCGGCTTTCTTCAGACGGCTTGCCTCTCCTGCAATTTCGCTGTTCGTCAATAATTTCCCCATCTCTGTCTTCTCTTCCGGGTTTCATCCACGGTTCGTGGCTTTAATCACCCTCTCGTCTCAAGCTTTATTTGTAGACTTTAGACTTTTAGGCTGTAGACTATTAGCTAACAGCCCATCGCCTACAGCTTACAGTCTCTCCACTCTTCACCGTCAACCTGCCCTCGCCAGAGTCATCACATCAACACTCACTGCACCACCCTCAAAAAGTGCTTTTGTGCATTCATCGGCTGTAGCCCCGGTAGTATAAACATCATCGACAAGCAGGACTCTCTTTCCTTCTACCGCCGAAGCATCCCTCACGGTAAAAGCCCCCTTGATGTTTTTCATTCTTTTTTCCCGCCCAAGGCCGGTTTGCGGTTCCGTATATCTTGTTCTTTCGAGAACATCCCTGCCTATCTTCATACCGCCCGGCTCAGGCGTGAATCTTTCCGCCGTCATAGCCCAGTTTCTTACAAGAATATAAGCCTGGTTAAAACCCCGCTCCCTGAAGCGCTTTACATGAAGCGGAACAGGCACAACAAGGTCAAAATCTTTTATATTCCAGTGCCGCATCAGAACGGAAAAGAGAAGCGTTTCAAGCGGTTCGGCAAGCTGAAGCTTTCCCTTGTACTTAAAAGAGTGAATAACTTCCATGAACGTCCGGTAATAAAGGCCGACTGCACGGGCTTTACCGAAACGCTTCGGAAGTTCAATGCACTTTCCGCAAAGATGGTCTTCCCCCTCACGGCTTTTGAAAACAAACCCGCACACACAGCAGACGGGGGATTCGGCAGGCAAAAAACCGCCGAGGCAGTCCGCGCATACAAAAGGAGTCATCACTTTTTCAAACGTAATATCTTCCGGTTCAAACGGTCTCGGAGCGGAATTTGTTATATATAACGAATCGTTCTTTCCGGAAAAGCGGAAAAAGGAACCGCACGCAATACATTTTGAAGGGAAAACAGCCTTTTTAAATATCTCCGCCAGACGGATCAAAAACATTTATAGTTCGCCTATCCTGTTAACGATTGCAACTGCAAACTCCGAGCATCTTACCTCTTTAGCGCCTTTTATCTGGCGCGCAAGGTCATAAGTTACAATGCCGTCCTTAATAGTTGACTGCAATCCCACCCTTATCAATCCGGATGCCTCCTTCCATCCCATGTAGTCGAGCATCATGGCGCCTGATAAAAGAAGCGAACCGGGATTCACCATGTCTTTCCCTGCATACTTTGGCGCGGTTCCGTGGGTGGCTTCAAAAACAGCGCAGGCATCTCCGATATTGGCGCCCGGCGCCATGCCAAGTCCCCCGACCTGGGCAGCGATAGCATCGGAAAGATAGTCGCCGTTTAAGTTCGGAGTAGCAATTACCCGGTATTCTTCGGGACGGAGAAGGACCTGCTGAAAAAGCATGTCGGCAATCCGGTCCTTTATTACTATTTTGCCTTCAGGCCTCTCTCCTTTGTATTTATCAAAAAGCTCCTGCTCGGTTATTGTTTTATCTTTGAATTTTTCTTTTGCAACCTCGTAACCCCATTTTGAAAAAGCGCCTTCGGTGAATTTCATTATATTACCCTTGTGCATAAGGGTGACGCTTGGAATACCGTTTTCAACAGCATATGCAATAGCGCTTGCCACAAGACGCTTGCTGTTTTTCTCGCTTATGGATTTTATTCCGATACCGGCATCTTTTGGAAGGTAAACACCCATGTTGTATTCAAGAAAGGATCTTATTTTATCCGCTCCCTCGCTTCCTGCTTCCCATTCTATTCCGGCATATACATCTTCCGTATTTTCCCGGAAAATTACCATATCAACTTTCTCCGGGTTTTTCATAGGACTTGGAACGGATTCGATATACTTAACAGGGCGGACACATGAAAACAGATCGAGTTTCTGGCGCAAAGAGACATTAACGCTTCTTATCCCTTTACCCACCGGCGTAGTCATCGGTCCTTTTATGGCAATAACATGCTCCTTTATCGACATTAACGTCTCTTCAGGAAGCCACTTGCCGGTCTTCGAAAAAGCTTTTTCACCGGCCAGTATCTCCAGCCATTTGATTCCCTTTTTACCTTTATAAGCTTTTGCAACGGCGCCGTCCATCACCAATCTTGCCGCCTTCCATATATCAGGCCCGGTGCCGTCCCCCTCGATAAAAGGAATAACCGGGAAATCCGGAACATTCAGCGTACCATCATCATTAACAGTAATTTTTACTCCGACCATTTATGTTTTTCCTCTCCTTGACCTTTTTCTGGTTCGTACTTCGAGGTTCGGACATCGCATCTCGAATATCGAACATCGTACCTCGAACTTCGAATATTGAATTGCACTTTTTTTCATCGCCACCAAGGCACGAAGTCTCTAAGTATAATTTTTTTGTTTCTTTGCGCCTTTGTGGCTGATCTTTTCACTTGAACCCTTGACCCCTCGAATCCTCGACCCCTTTTTCAATAATTACGCTGCCTGAGTACTTCATACATCACCACAGCTCCGGCAACTGAAGCGTTAAGAGAACTGATCCCCTTCTTCTGGGGAATCGAAACGAGAAAATCACAGTTTGATTTGACAAGAGGCCTTATCCCTTTTCCTTCTCCGCCTATTACCAGGGCAATCGGAGATCTGAAATCGCAATCATAGACCGGCATATCGGCCATAGCATCCAGGCCTGCAATCCAGAGTCCTTTATCCCTGATTTCTTTCAAGGCATTTATCATGTTTGTTGTTTTGGACAAAGATATATGCTCAAGAGCGCCTGCCGATGCCTTCGAAACAGCGGGAGTGGGAGAAGCAGACCGGTCCTTTGTAATCACGACCCCCCCTGCCCCGACGCATAACGCCGTTCTGACAAGAGCGCCAAGATTCTGCGGATCGACCATATTATCAAGCAATATCAGAAAATCCATGACGCCGGGCTTTATACTGTTTAAAATATCATCAAATGGAGTCAGGGGATATTCGCTTACCCTTGCCCCGATGCCCTGGTGAAGGGCCGAACCGGTCATTTGATCCATTTGCACAGGCTTGACTGTTTTTACAGGTATTTTCCTCAGCGAAAGCAGGCCGGTTATATTTTTATAGCGTCCTGAATCCTTCTCCCTGACGATATAAACTTCAAAGAATTCTCTTCTGCCCGCCTTAAGAGCCTCAAAAACGGGGTGAACTCCGTATAGTATTTCAGTTTTCATCATTATTCGTACTTCGGACATCGAACTTCGAATTTCGACTTTCGAAATTCCTCATTCCCTTTATGTCTCTGCCCCCTCTGCCGCTTTCTTTTCACTATTCACTATTCACTCTCCACTTTTTTAACTTTGTGCCTGTGCCTCTGACCCTTGACCGCTTGACCCCTCGAATCCTTTTGTCTATTGCCTACCACCTTTCCGGTACATCTCAACTATCCCGGTAAGCTCCGCAACCGCTTTAAGAAGGTTGTCATTAATAATTACATGTTTGTAAATACTTCTTTGGAATATTTCCCTTTCTGCATTTATCATACGCCTTTCTATTCCCTCTCTGCTGTCTGCTCCTCTCGACTCCATTCGGAATCTGAGAATATCAAGGGAAGGCGGCATGATAAAAATCGAAATACTATCCGGATACCGTCCAATAATCTGTTTGGTACCCTCAACATCAATATCAAGAAGTATGTCGTTTCCGGAAGCAATAGCTTTGTCTAAAAAAACGGCTAATGTTCCGTAATAATTCCCGTGAACTTTGGCCCATTCAGCCCATTTATCTTCAGCTATCTGTTTCTCAAAATATTCCTTTGATATGAAATGGTAATCGACACCATTTTTTTCGCCCTTGCGGGGCTCTCTTGTAGTGTAGGATATTGAATAGAGCATCCCATCAAAATGCTTCATCAAAGCATGGCAAAGAGTGGTTTTTCCTGCTCCTGACGGAGCGGAAATTATAAAGAGACGGCCTGTCTTCGATTCAGCCGTTTTATCATTCTTACCCGCTGTGATATCAGCATCGGAAGTCATAGCGGCTTACTTCGATTCCTTTAGTGTAACATATCGCTGGGATATGGTTTCAGACTGTACGTATGAAAGAACTATGTGGTTACTGTCCATGACTATGATTGCTCTTGTCTTTCGACCGTGAGTTGCATCTACGAGGCGCTTTTCTTCTTTAGCATCATCCTTAAGACGCTTCATTGGAGCCGAATTTGGCGATATTATTGCAACAACACGCTCGGCAACGACTGAACTGCCAAAACCAATATTCAACAGAGTCTGTTCCATTTTCCACCCCTCGACAGATAAATTATTTATTCAATATTCTGCACCTGTTCCCTGATCTTCTCAATCTCCGACTTAACATCCACAATGGTATGAGATACAAGAGCCTTTTCGGTTTTTGATCCCATTGTATTGAACTCACGGTTCAGCTCCTGCAAAAGGAAATTAAGCTTTCTTCCGGCAGGCTCCCCTGAATTCATTATCATATTAAACTGGATGATATGGCTTTTTGCCCTTACTATTTCCTCCGAAATGTCGCATCTGTCAGCTAGGAATGCCGCTTCCTGGGCTATCCTCCCGGCATCCAACTCCACCATATCCCCGGCCAATAAAGATATCCGCTCCTTCAGGCGTTCCTTATAATATAGAGGGAGATCGCGCGATTCATTTTCAATCCGGCTCAATGATTTTTCAATACTGCCAAACCGCGAGATAAAATCCCCGGCAATAAATTCACCTTCTTTTTTTCTCATTTCATCGAGCCGGCACATGGCTTCTTCCAGAGAATCCTCTATTAACGGCCATTCCGCCTCAACATCTTTAACAACACAGGCAGGCTTTATAACCCCTTCGGCTCCGGATATAATATCAAGAGATATTCCGGAGTCGATTTTCAAAATGTTTTTAAGGCGCATAAGGGCATTATAGTACGCTGTCGCCTTCCCCTCATCTATTTCAAACTCCCGTACATTGTTGGCGCTATTTTTTATCTCGATCCTGATCTCAATACGGCCTCTTGATATTCTGTCGCTGATAAGTCTCTTGATCTTTTCTTCCAGTGAAAGATAATCATGGGGAATGCGCAGGTTAACATCAAGATTCTTGCTGTTATATGAGCGGATTTCCGTCACAACTTCAATATTTTCGCCTGTTTTTTCGGACCGGGCAAAGCCGGTCATGCTTTTTATCATTTATCTTCTTTCCGTCTCAGATCGGCAATATATTTATCACGAACATTTTTAAGATAAGAGAGCATGCTCTCATCGGCATAATCAGGGTATGTCCAGGGCAATTTTTTAAATCCGCCTTCCTGGTAGATAAGAGTCAAATCGGCATATATATTGTTTCCAATATATATTCTGTGAGTGTAATTTTTGCCCGTTGCAAGAACAAAACGCTCACACAGCATGTATCCCGGATCTATATTTACAGCTCTTTTCCCGTTTCCTGAGTATCTCAATTCAATATCATTAGTAAAAATCTTTATTTGCGACAGATCCTGCTGATCTATAAGGGTTTTGAAAGCAAACATCCTCCTGAAAAGAGGTGAACCCATTTCAGGTTCATAATAAGGTGTATAATCAAATGCAAACCACCGGCTGATAATATCAACCGGGCCGAATCTTCCGGCAAGTTCATCCGCAAGCTGTTCAATGAGCCCTTTCTCCTTCAGGATAATCCCGGTCACAAGTTTTGCAGGCTTCGGCGCCCTCGGAGTGCTCATGAATTTCTCTGCTATAACGGCTTAGCTTCATCTATCAACATGATTGGAATATCATCCCGTATTTCATACATGAGCCTGCACTTGTCACATATAAGCCCGTCGTCTGTATTACTAAGGTAGATATCCCCTTTGCATTTCGGGCATGCAAGAATCTCGAGCAGTTCTTTGCTAATAGCCATGATTTTTCTCCGTAAAATTTATAATTTATATGATCGTCATATCTGACGGTTTTGTAATGATCTCATAAATCACTGTATTTAACCGAATCGGGCAATCATAAGAAACTCCGCTTCTAAAACGAAGGCTCTGTTTAATCTATAGCAAATATGTATCGAGCTTGCAAAATTATTTGAAGATACCGGGCAAAATGAATTTTGCTTTTTATTGATTTCTAATTTATATCTTGAGAAAGAGATTCTGCATTAATAGAATGATAACAAATATTCAACATATTTTATAGGGTTACCTTATGATTGTTGTACCTGAAGAATGGGCAAAACGATGGAAAGGAGAGGATATCTTTGACAGGCTTTTTGCACTTGAAGGAAAGATTTACCGCAATAAAGAAGGTCGTAAAACCATCCGTTTCACAATAAACGGCAGGAATTATTTCGGCAAGTTTCACAGCGGTATAGGTTGGAAAGATCTGTTTAAAAACCTTTTTCAGTTCCGGCTGCCTGTAATCGGAGCCCAAAATGAGTGGACGGCAATCAAGAAGCTCGAACAACTCGGGATAAAAACAATGCCCCTTGCCGGATATGGGAAAAGGGGAATAAATCCCGCAAAAATTCAGTCATTTGTAATTACGGAGGAATTGACAAACACCGCAAGCTTGGAGGATTTCTGCCGGAACTGGCAAAAACTGCCGCCTTCTTACGCCCTTAAGAAATCCCTCATAACAAAAGTCGCCGAAACAGCAAGAATTCTCCACAAAAACGGCATGAACCACAGGGATCTTTACATCTGTCACTTCCTTCTTGATTTATCTTCAGGAATTGACCTGGTCGATAACAAAAACCCTGGGCTTCACCTTATTGACCTTCACCGTGTCCAATTCCGCCGCAAAACTCCTATGCGCTGGAAAGCAAAAGATATAGCAGCCCTTTATTTTTCGAGCATGGATATCGGGCTGACAAACCGCGACCTTTTGCGATTTATCAGAGTTTACCGGAACACGGATATCAAATCCGCTCTGAACGAAAAAAGATTCTGGAGCAGGGTCGAAAAACGCGGCAAAGCTTTTTACAGTGAATTCAAAAGAAAGTACCCGGATACCGCTCTAAGCTTTGACAGAGAAAGCTGACGGCATCCCATGCTTGCTTTTTAACCTGCCCTTGATTATATTAAAACTTAATTTAGCTTTCATGGATTTTTACGGGATCATTAATTCTCCCCACTTGAAACAAGAAAGGTTCTAATTCACAAAATGATAGGAATATCAAAATTATATTGCGGCACGGTCGAGCCGTCGGATGCTCTTCGTTACAGTCGTTCCTCTTCACAGCTTCCATCTCACCTTCTGCAGTTTTCATCGGATAAAAAGCCTGTTGTCGTGTGGAATATCACAAGGCAATGCAACTTAAAATGCGTTCACTGTTACGCGCACGCGAAAAGCGTTCCTGTCGAGAACGAGCTTTCAACTTCAGACGGGATAAAACTTATAGATGACCTTGCCGGTTTCGGCGCGCCTGTTCTCCTCTTTTCAGGCGGAGAGCCGATGATGAGAAAAGACCTGCCCGAACTCGCGGGTTATGCGGTAAAAAAGGGCATGCGAGCGGTTATTTCGACAAACGGAACCCTGATAACGGAGCAGGCAGCAAAAATGCTCAAAGATATAGGTCTTTCATATGTCGGGATAAGTCTGGACGGCATGGAAGAGATAAACGACCGTTTCAGGGGAGTCAAAGGCGCTTTCAACGATGCCATAAACGGCATAAAAAACTGCAAGGCCGCTGGAATCAAGGTCGGATTGAGATTTACAGTCAATAAGTACAATTTCAAAGAAATACCGAAAATATTCAATCTCCTTGAAGATATGGAAATACCCCGTGTCTGTTTTTACCATCTTGTCTATGCGGGCCGAGGCTCAAAGCTCGTTGAAGAGGATCTGTCTCACAATGAGACAAGAGAAGCGGTTGATACGATAATTGATCATACCAAAAGGCTCCATGATAATGGAAAGCAGAAAGAAGTTTTAACCGTTGATAACCATTCGGACGGGCCATACCTTTATTTAAGACTTTTGAAAGAAAATCCCGGAAGGGCCGGGGAAGTTCTGGAACTCTTGAAGATGAACGAAGGGAATAATTCGGGAAGAGGTATAGGATGCATAAGCTGGAACGGCGATGTGCATGCAGATCAGTTCTGGCGGCATTACAGTTTCGGAAATATAAAAGAACGCCCGTTTTCCGAAATATGGACGGATCTGTCCAATCCTTTGATGAAAAAACTTAAAGAAAAAAAGAAGCATGTTACCGGCAGATGCGCGGGATGCCGGTGGATAGATATCTGCGCTGGAAATTTCAGGGTTCGAGCCGAAGCGATCACGGGAGATGTGTGGGCGCCTGATCCTGCGTGTTACCTGACCGATGAGGAGATCAGTTACCAGTAATCAGTGATCAGTAATCGGAAACAAAGAAGTTCGATGTTCGAAGTTCGAAAAGATAATTTTAAGACTACAAACCATAAACGAGGATTTATATGCTGTTTCCAGACTACAGGCCGAGGCGCTTGAGACAAAATGAGGCTTTTCGCAGATTGATAAGGGAAACCGTACTGTCCGTCGACGATCTCATTCTTCCCCTTTTTGCAATAGGCGGCAGGGGAGTCAAAAATCCGATACAATCGATGCCGGGCCATTTTCAGCTTTCAATTGAAAACCTTGTTAAAACATGCAGGAAAGCATATGAGCTGGGAATACCTGCCGTCATGCTTTTCGGAATACCGGATAAGAAGGATCCGCTAGGGACGAGCGCCTATTCAAAGGACGGCATCGTTCAAAAGGCTGTAAAAGCAATAAAAAACAAGCTGCCTGAGCTTGCAGTAATAACGGATGTCTGCCTTTGCCAGTACACCGACCACGGCCACTGCGGAATCGTGGACGGGCACACTGTGGACAACGATTCTACTCTTGAGCTTCTGGCTAAAACCGCTCTTTCTCATGCAAAGGCCGGCGCAGACATGGTAGCGCCTTCCGATATGATGGACGGACGCGTAGCGGAGATCCGTAATATCCTTGATGAAAACAGCCTGAGCCATATCCCCATCATGTCATATTCGGCAAAATACTGCTCGGCCTATTACGGCCCTTTCAGGAGCGCCGCTGACTCGGCTCCCAAATTCGGAGACCGCAGAACATACCAGATGGATCCGGCAAACGGGCTTGAGGCCATACGGGAAGTCACGATGGATATAGAAGAAGGGGCCGACATAATAATGATAAAACCGGCTCTTCCTTATCTTGACATCATCTACCGAGTCCGTGAAGAGATCGATCTTCCTATAGCCGCATATAATGTAAGCGGCGAATTTTCGATGATAAAGGCCGCCGATAAGATGGGATGGATAGACGGGAAAAGGGTTATGATGGAGACTCTGACATCCATCAAAAGGGCCGGAGCCGATATGATACTTACCTATTTTGCAATCGAAGCGGCACAGGCAATTGGGGACGAGTAGAAGTAGACAAAAACGATAAGAAGTTGGGAAATTTAGAAGTTAGGAAGATGGGAAGTTCGAAGTACGATGTACGATATTCGATGTACGAACAACGGATAACAGACCATGAACCATAAACCGGACACCGGAAACCAGAAACCTTCTTCCCTGCGCCTTGTCGCCTGGGAGATAACTCGCAACTGTAATCTTTCCTGCATTCATTGCCGCGCTTCAGCAACAAACGGCCCATATACCGGAGAGCTTGATACAGAAGCGTCCTTAAGGCTTCTCGATCAGATCACAGATACCGGAAATCCGATCGTCATACTGACCGGCGGAGAGCCTCTTTTAAGGCCTGATATCTTTGATATTGCTGAATACGGCACAAAAAAGGGCTTAAGGATGGTAATGGCCCCGAACGGCACACTGATAACCGGATCAACGGCAAAAAAAATGGTTGATTCCGGAATCAAACGGATAAGCATAAGTATTGACGGCCCCTCAAAAGAGAGTCACGACAGTTTCCGGGGGGTGGAAGGCGCATTTGAAGGAGCGCTCCGCGGTATTGCTTTTGCCAAAGAGGCGGGTCTTGAATTTCAGATAAACACCACAATAACAAAGCTGAACCTGAAATATATTCCAGATATTCAGGACTTGGCCGTAAGCCTCGGGGCGGTCGCGCACCATATATTTCTGCTTGTTCCGACAGGCCGGGGGAAATACATCATCGACCAGGAAATCTCGGCGCAGGAGTACGAGGAAACCCTCAACTGGTTCTACGACCAGCGGGAGAAGACTCCCTTGCAGCTCAAGGCGACCTGCGCGCCCCATTATTACCGCATTCTGCGGCAAAGGGCCGGAAAGGACGGGAAATCGGTTACATATGAATCGCACGGCCTTGACGCAGTTACAAGGGGGTGCCTCGGAGGAACAGGATTCTGCTTTATATCGCACACCGGCATCGTCCAGCCCTGCGGCTTCCTGCACATCGAATGCGGGGATGTGACAAAGAATTCCTTTGAAAAAATATGGAATTCATCTGAAGTCTTTCTTTCTCTGAGAAATTTTGATAAGCTAAAAGGCAAATGCGGAATCTGCGAATTCAAAAGAGTCTGTGGCGGCTGCCGGGCAAGAGCCTATGAGGCAACCGGCGACTATATGGCTGAAGAACCTCTTTGCAGTTATGGGCCTGTATCAGTCATAAGGCACGAGGCTTGAGGCGCAAGTGACGACAAACCAGAGACTGAGTCAGAGAAATAGTAAGTTCAGAAACTTAATAACTTAAACCAGAAACCAGAGACCGGAAGCAAGTTACGAGGAACCGGCAATTTAAAATGAGGTGCGCGCCATGAAAATCAAATCTCTTATGATCCCTGATCCAATAACCATCACCGAAAAGGCTTCCATTGCAGAAGCAATCGAGATGATGAAGGTAAATTCAATCCGCCATTTGCCTGTTGTGGGAAAGAACATGACGCTCAAAGGCTTTGTGACTCTTGCCGATCTGAAACAGGGGCTTATTCCTTCAATGATCGGGGGAGTATCCCTGAATGACCTGATGATAAAAAAACCCGTAACCGTTGATCCCGATGAAGATGTGGAAATTGCCGCCCAGAAAATATACAAAAACAAAATCGGGGGAATGCCGGTGGTAAAAGGCAACAAGCTTGTAGGTATCATTACAGTAACCGATATTTTAGGGGCATTCATCAATATGATGGGCATTTTAACAGCCAGCTCCAGGATAGATGTGGTTGTCGGCAAGGAGCCTTCCTCTGTTAAAAAAGCTCTTCAGATTATACACGATAAGGGCGGAGATATCATAAGTGTGGGAATGACTGCAAATCAGAAAGGATCAAAAAGAACATACTATTTCCGCCTTTCTCCATGCAGGACAACCGGCATCAGGAAAGCCCTCGAAAAGGAAGGCTTCAAGGTAGAAAGCGCCATGGACTAAGCCGCTGTAAAAAAATAAAGAAGACATCTGGATGACAAAAACGCCATAAGGAGCCGAAACAAAACGATCAGAAACGTAATGGTTATTTTGTAACGGCTCCTAAACGGATTTCAGGCATTGAATCTCCCCGCCGCAAGTCCGACACGGCGGACCTTCGGTGTGAAATGCGCTCGCTGTTTCGGTTCAAGCTTCCAATCCGGAGCCTTTTTCGGCTGTTTTATAACTTGACATAATCATTTTATTAATAGTATTTATTCCAAGAATTTATCAATACATTTTATCCTGGATAATCTTAAATAAACTAAATGGTTTTTATGGAATCTGCCAATGAAATTTAAACTCTTATTTCTTTTTTTCGTCTTTTTTTTATTTCTTTTTCCATCGAATCTTCTTGCAGGCAAAATTGTTACTGCAAAGGGAATCAGTTTCTTTGAACCAGGGCGGGAGCTGATCGCACGGGACAAGGCTATTGACGAGGCAAAACGGGCAGCACTTGAGCAGGCAATAGGCGCAACGGTTGAATCAAGCACGACTGTAGAAAACTTCACCGTTATCAAAGACCAGATTATGAGCCGGACCGCCGGGTATTTAAAGAACATAAAGATAATCGAAGAAAAAAAGACCGACATGGGAACAATAGAGGTCAAAATCGAAGCCGATGTCGAAACTTCTGCAATGCTTGAAGATCTCGACAGATTCAAAAAAATCTTAAGCTGGCAGAAAAACCCCCGTATAAGCATCGTCATAGACCAGGATACCGACAAGAGCTTCCTTCCGGCAGCCCAGAAATCATCAGCACTTTTAACCGATAAACTGAAACAGGGCGGCTTCACCGTCTATAAACATTCGAAAGGCCAGGAATCCCAGATGGGACTTCTTGTCGGCCTCTCCCTTGAACTTTCATCTAAACAGTCCTCGTACAAGAACATAGACCTTTCGGTAAACGAAATCAGCCTCAGCGCAAACATTTACCGCCCGGATGACGGGGAGATACTGGGAACCGCCACTGCGGTAAAATCTCTTCCCGGCGAAAACAAGCTTAAAGTTCTTGATGAAGGAGCTAAATACTGCATCGATTCAATCTGGTCCGATCTTCGGAGCAAACTTGTCAAGGTGTGGGAAAAGGAGCTTTATGGCGAAAGAGATATAAATCTGATTATCAAAAAAATCCCTTCCCATGCAAGAGCCCTTGAAATATCAAATATTTTTAAATCGGATGTAAGCGGCATGATAGATGCGAACATGGCAAACTTCAAGGACGGGACCGCCGAGTTCAATATCAAATATAAAGGGTGGCCGGAACATCTTTTAAATGAAATTCAGATGTCTTATTTTAAAAAGAAATATTTTAACCCGGCGGTTGAAAGTGTCGAAGGAAATAAAATAATTATAAGAATCAACTGATAAATATAAGCAATCGGAGGCAGGATATGACTAGAAAGCCAATCAATGTGGGATTAATTTTTTTACTTGCCGCTTTTCTGTTTTCATGCGCAGAAGGGCAGAAGCAGTTTGAAACCGGCATGCAACTCAGCAAAGCAGGAAAGCACACCGATGCAATTGCCTATCTCGAACAGGCCATTGCAAAGGAGCCGAACAACGTTGAGTATCAGAAAGCCCTTTCAAACCTTAAAGAGACTCTTATATCCGATTATGTTTCCCAGGGGTCAAAAGCCTTAAACGCCCAGTCTCCGGTTACAATGACGGCCCTCAATTCCGCCAAGGCCAGACTGGCTAAGGCAAAGGAGATTGATCCGAATCATCCTTCCGTTAAAAAACTTTCCGGTGAAATTGACAGGCATGAAAATTCGCTGCTTTCCGAAACAAAGAATCTTTATGCACAGGCAAAGAGTTTTATCTCAGCCGAAGAGTGGCTTAAGGCATATTTCAACCTTCAGCAGATTCAGGGCATCTTCCCCAATTATGAGGATTCCTCACAGCTTATATACCAGACGGCTTTAAACGGTTCACAGTCTCTTTACGTCAGGGCCAAGGCTCTTTTTGACAAGGATGACTTCAGGGGCGCATTAAAATACCTTAATGAAGCCATTTCTTTAAAACCCGACCATAAACCATCCCTCGACCTTCTTACCCTTGCAAAAGAAAGGGACAACAAAAATTATTTCGTAGACCAGGGCAAAAAAGCGGCTGTAGCCCAGGACTGGTCAAAGGCGCTTACGGCCTATAACAAGGCCCTTGAGTATGCGCCTGGCGACGAATCCTTAAAGCCGCTTATAGCAACCGTTGTACAAAAGCTGGGTTCACATTACATCCAGACTGCAAAGGGCCAGATGTCGGACGGATGGCTTTTCAAGGCTTTTGAAAGCTACAATGTTGCCCTGAAAAATGCCGCGGATCCGAACAGTTCGGAATTAAGAAGTCTTAGAAACCAACTTGCCTCACAGGCCGGCACTCTGGCGGCAAAGTTCAAGGATCAGAAAAAATACGGGGCAGCCTGGTTCTGGTATACCACTCTGAAAGGCATTGAGCCCGATTATCCGGAAATTTTTTCAACCAACCTTTCAATGGAAGACAAGGTAAAGCAACGGGTTCAGAAATCAATAGCCGTTTTTGACTTTTCCAGCCCTTCCGGATACAAAGATGCCGGCATAATTGTCGCCAATAACCTCATAACCTACCTCTTTAAAAATGCGAGCGGAGATGTCAAGATTTTAGAGAGGGAGAATTTGAAATCAATTCTTGAGGAGATGAAGCTGGGTCAAATCGGCGTTGTTTCCGAGCAGACGGCAAAAGAGATGGGGCGGGTATACGGGATAGATGTCGCCGTTATGGGAAGCGTTCTTTTATATCAGGTTGAAACAGCCACTTCACAGGGAACAAAAACAGTAAGATACCAGATAGGCACAGAAATACAGGACAATATCGAATATCTCAACTGGATAGCAAAGAATCCGAATGCCCCTCCCAGCCTTCTTGCTACGGCGCCTTCGGCCAAGATTACCACTCCCAAATATGCGGAGAAAGATTACATTGTTTCCAATCATAAAAAGGTCGGATTCGTACAGCTTTCATTCAGGATTGTCGATGTAAGAACGGGGGAAAACATTCAGGTCAGAACAATTGAGCGCAAGGAGGTGGTTGAAGACGACGCCAGTGCAGGGCTTCCCGAGGCAAACGTCAAATTCGACCCGCTTGTAATACCGATGGATACGGAACTGCTTCAGAAAATGACAAGCGAGGTGGTCGCGGAACTGGGAAGAGAAGCTTTAAAACCACTTAACAATTTGGAAAAAACATACTTCCAGGCGGGAGAGCAATTCATAAAACGACGTGAAAGGCTGAATGCCGCCGAAAGTTTTGTTGACGCCGTTTTTGATGAAAAGATGAAGATGATCCAGGGGTCTCCTTTATCCCTTAAAGCAATGGAAAACCTTGAGGATATTTTCCGCAACTATAAAGAAAATTAAACAGTAACGGCAAAGTAAAAAGTCATTCTGTCCGCCGCGGCGGACGCTTCATCTTTTCCTTCGACTTTACTAAGGATGGGCTCGATAAATGTCGTGGTGAGCTTGTCGAACCACGTGCGCCTTGCATAATGAACTTTTTACTTTGCCGTCCGTATAATGACTTTTTACGAGCCCATCAAATTGGATAAATACCTATGAAAAAATTCTGTTTCCTGACAGTTCTCACGGTTTTTTTATTATGCATGATGTTTTCTCATGCTTCCGCTCAGAAAAGCCCTCTGGCCATATTCAACCTGAAAGCCACCAACATAGAGGCTATGGGCTACAACGGGGAAATCCTGCATGCCCTTATTTCATCAATTGAAAGCGACAAGAATATAGACCTGATGCCGAGAAGAGAAATCGAAGAAGTGCTTTTCAAAACAGGGCTTGTTCAGGATAACACACATGAAGCTGTTTTAACTGCCGGAAAAGCGCTCGGAATAAATTTCGTTCTTTTCGGGGAAGTAACCAAAAGAGGTTCGGAAATACTGACGAAACTCAGCCTCATGGATATTCAGAATAAAGGGTTAGTTAAAAACTGGGACCTTGCTTTTCGCGACCGCGATTCCATACTTCAAAAAATTCCCGAATTTTCAAGGGAATTAAGCAACATCCTTTCAAACTATAAAAGCGGGGCCGGAGCTGCTTCAATTGAGTCTCAGCCTTCAACAGATGTTGAATACCTCAATTCAAAAATCGAAGGAGATGCGGTCAGACTTTCATGGAAATTAAGAACTCATAAAACCTCGTTAAGCTATCATGTCTATCGCGCAGAGAGTAAGGACGGTCCATACCAGTTCCTGGGCAAAACGACAGACAGCTTCTTTCAAGACTCCTCAGTTAAAAAAGGACTGACATATTTCTACCAAATCGGGATTATTGCCGGACCAGATCCGGAGGTAAAAAGCTCCTACACAGCATTGTTTATAAATGCCGGGGAGAAAAGACCTCATCCTCCCCTCTTAATGAGCGGGAAAGGATATGTCAAAAGGGTTGAAATCAAGTTCGTTCCATCCTTAAAGAATGAACAGGATAAATTCAACATAGCAAAATATAAAATCTACAGGCAGAAGGGCCCTGGTGACTGGCAGCATATAGGCGTGACCGATTCGAAAAACACGTCTCAGTTTGATATCGACTTTACGGTTTTTGATGAAAGCGATTTAAAAGACGGCACAACCTATACATATGCGCTTTCAAGTCTGGATGATAAGAACGCTGAAAGCCCTCTCTCGGATCCTGTGCCGGTTGAAACCATAAGAAATCCGGTGTTGTCTCTTGATAAAGATGATCTCTTAAGAAAGGTGATTCTATCCTGGAAACAGGTTGACAACGTTGCCGGTTATTATCTGTACAGAAAAACCGAAAACACGGGATGGAAAAAAGTCGCAGTTATTTCAGGCTCATCAAAAATAAATATTACTGACGAAAAAGAGCTGTCTGACGGCCGGCAATACCTCTACTACCTCACCACCTACGACGATAAAAAGGAAACAGGCCCGTCAAATGAAGTGAAGACAAAGACAAAAGATCTTCCGGCTTTCCCGGTTAATTTGCAGGCCCAGGGCGGCCTTGTCAAATCAGTCAGAATATCATGGACTCCTCTGGAAGATCCGGATGTCGGCGGCTACAATATTTACAGAGGTACTGACAACAGCAATATGAAAAAAATTGCTGCCGTCCGGGAATACAAATCAAGCGCGTATCTTGATAAAGGTGAAACTTTCACCCCTCTTGATGACGGAAGGAATTATTTTTACGCTATAACAAGCTTCAACCTTTTCGATGCGGAAGGGAAACTGAGCGCCTATGTGCAGGCATCAACAAAGCCGAGACCTGCAGCCGTCAAAGGTCTGTCTGCATCGGCAGGCACGGACCATATTCTCATAAGCTGGGAGAAGAATCCTGAAACCGATATAAAATCCAATTACGTTTACAGAAATGAAAACGACGGGGCATGGTCCAAATTGCATGAGCTTAATCTCGGCCAAACAAGCTACAAAGACTTCGAGTTGAAACCTGAAAGAAGCTACGGGTACAGAATCATCGCTGAAGATAAGGACAGCCTGAAGAGTGATCCGGCAGACAGCAATGCTGTGGCAAGCCCGATTGTAAAGCCTCAAAAAGCAAAGTAAACTGCAAAATCAAAACATTTGCCGTATTTTTATTTTAAGAAGCAGCCGGCTGATATAATACCCGGCTGCTTCTTTTTTCCCGATAAAAGGAAGGAATATCAAGTGTCTCTGCACAACATCGAAATTTTTGAGGGACTTTCAGCCCTCGATCAGGCACGTCTTCTTGGCCTCATGGAAAAAAGTAACTTTCCAGCCGGAAGCATTCTATTCAGGCAGGGAGATGAAAGCGACGGAATGTATGTCATTCAGAGCGGAAAAGTTGAAATTTATACTCAAACCGGTGGAAACAATACCAATGTTTTGGCTTTACTTCGGGACGGCGAGTGTTTCGGTGAGATGGCCCTGCTCACAGGAGAACCACGGACAGCCTTTGCAAGGGCATTGACTGACCTTACTCTTTTTAAAATAGGGACCGAACTTTTTCAGCAAAAGATACTTTCTGAAAAAAACACCATATCCTACACATTATCAAGGCTGCTTTGCCGAAGGCTGTCGCAGACGAATACGGCGCTGCAGGCCACAAAAAGCAGCCAGTTACAAATAATAAACGCATTGATAGAGCCTCTTCCGGCGCTTTTCCGCAAAGCATTATTATCGGCATCCTTAATGCCTGTTCATTCTCTTGAATTTCTTACTGAATATTACGGACTTCCTGATTTTGCGTCTAAAATAACCGGCTACACACTTTCCAATCCATATCTTGTAAGATTAAACGATTCGAATGATGAGCTACTTATCGATCCGTCTGCATGCCGGATTTTTGCTCAAATGTACATGGTCGAGACCGAACCGGCAGAATCGGATCTCTTTATTGAGAAAGCCGCAAAATATTATCTGTCAAAAAAGATGTTACCTGCAGCAGTTGAAATATATGCAACAAACGGCCTCTGGCAAATGGCCTGTGATACGGCAATAGATCTTGAGGCTGAAATGAGCGTCAGTTCAGGCCTGCGTAAAAATATCATACGATGCTTTGAAAAGTGCCCTGAAGAGTTTCTTTTTAAAAATTTTGATTTCTTTTTAATACTTCTTGATATTCATCATGAGGAGGATGCTCCGTCAGGACTCATAAAAGTCGAGTCGGCGCTCAGTAATGCAAAAGATTTTTTCGCCGGGCATCAAACAACCCAGCTTTATCAGCATGCCGCGAGATTCTGCAGAAAAATGGGGTTTGTACAAAAATCCCTGGAATACCTCAATCTGACCTTCAGCCTCTCCCCGGCACAGAATGATCCCCTGGTTCAAATGGGACACACGGCCGTCATAGACGCGCTCCGGGAAGGCAATCAGGCTCGCGCTTTCCAGCTTGCAAAACAAAATGTTGAGAGCACATGGAAAATCTCTCTTGCCGAAAAAGCGGGGCTATGGTTCGGAAAAAGCAAGACCGTCCACCTGTTGTCGTTAATTCTCGCCGGTTTATGCCTGTTCTATTTCAGTGCCGCAGAACCGTTTGAAGGGCTTGACGAAAAAGGCATGACGTTTGTAGGATTTTCAATATCCGCCATGATCCTGTGGTCAATTGAAGTGATACCGGCATACATTGTCGCTTTGCTTATGGCCATGTGCTGGGTTCTTTTCGGTCTTGTCGATGCTGAAACGGCGCTTTCAGGATTTTCTAATTCCATTTGGCTGTTTACAGTCGGAGTTCTCGGCCTGAGCGCCGCAATATCAAAATCAGGCTTATTGTACAGGCTCTCATTGCAGATCCTAAGATTTTTTCCTCCCAGTTACAGGGGACAAATGGCCGGACTCTCGGTATGCGGCCTGATTCTTTCACCCCTCATACCATCAGCTATAGCCAAGGTCGCATTAACAAGCCCGCTTGCCTTGGGTATTTCAGAATCAATGGGGTTTCCCGACCAAAGCAAAGGATCGGCGGGGCTTGGTTTTACAGCTCTGATTTTTTCCGGGTTGTTTATTCCTTTCTTTCTTACTGCAAGCTATGTAAACTTTATAGTTCTGGGAATGATTCCGGGAGAATACATTTCCTGGCTCGAATGGTTCTGGTGGTCAATGCCACTTATGATATTCTTTTCGGTCTGTATGTTCGGCGTTATTTCTCTTCTTTTCAGGCCGGAAAACCTCCCGAAGGAGCCGTCAAAACAGCTGCTTAAAGATCAGCTGGCCACTCTCGGCAGGATGACGCGGCAGGAAATAATTACACTATCGGTATTGACCGGAGTCATTACCCTCCTCATTCTCCAGCCCTGGCACAACATAGGGGGAGTCTGGATCGTGATAAGCGGCTTTGCAATGCTTGTCATATTCGGGCTGCTTGACAAAAATACTTTAAAAACAGGCATTGACTGGGCATTTCTGCTTTATATCGGGATAATCTTTGCCTTTGCAGGTACGGCATCAAGGCTTGGTGTTACTCCATGGATTGCCGGAATCCTGACTGATCTGCTGAAACCTTTTACAGCCTCTCCATATACTTTCCTGCCTTCTTTGGCCGTTATGGTTTACCTTGCATCGTTTATCGTAACCGGCAGCCCTTTGGTCATATTGCTGGTTCTCTCCCTTTTGCCGATGGCAAAACAGGTTGGAGTACATCCATGGCTGATTGTATTTGTGATCCTGCTTTCCTACAATCCTTTTTTCTTTTCGTACCAGTCGGCCATATACCTGACCGCCTATTACGGCACTGATGAAAAAGCCTTCACGCACCGGCAGGGTCGTCCGGTAGCAATTTATTATGCATTAATTACAATACTTGGAATCATAATTTCAATACCATTCTGGGAATCAATCGGCCTGATCAAGTAAGCAGAGATATGAGACAGAAGCATTTTGGGGTAATATTTCACAAAGTAACAGGCTTGACATTTTTTACAGGAAACTATATTGAAAAGGATAAAATATTATGGTAGTATGCGATGTGTAAATAGTTAATGCCGACTGTTTGACATTCAATATTCAAGCTAAATTATACAGGTGATATTTATGAGAATAAAGCATATTTTTCCAGTTATTATTATGTTAATTCTTATTTTTGCCGGAAATGCTCCCGGTGGAAGCGGGGTGCGTACCGGGACTCTGACCTTTTCAGCTCCGGTTTATGAAATAGAAGATCTGGTGGCCGATATGCAGGGAGACGGAAATAATGTGCTTGTTACCGGGAAAATAAGGAATTTAAGCCATTATCCTGTAAAGGGATATGTAATAGTATATTTTAAGAACGGAAAGGATGAAGTAGTTCATTCTGTCGAAACCGATGTTAATGATAAAAGACCCTTTCCTCACGGTAAGACAGGCTCCTTTGAGACATCCGCAAATATAGGCAATGCCCCCGATATCCAGAATGTTATAATCGAATTTGTAAACAGATAAGCCGCTGTAGTTGCTTCGGTTCAATTATTGTGCATATTCTTTGATCTGTCGGAACCTATTTTATATTTTTTCAATATTCTTTCACCGCTTTCAACAACCTTCTTCCTGTCAAGTACCATTTTATATCCCCGGATATCTTCAACAATGTGATATTCGCCCCTGTTTTTTTCAAACCCCCTGACAAGGTCACCGATTCTTGATATTTTTACCCCGTTAACCGACGATATAACGGCATCGACGAAATCATGATATCCGACATTTATTTCATCGGCAAGAACCTTTACAAGCACAACAATCTCTCTCTGTTCATTGGTCGGTTCACCGTTGATATAAAAATTGAAAAGTTCCCTGGGAGCATTTATATACCAGTCTTTCTCTGTCCCATATTCCATTAGATAGTTTAATGTCAGAGTTTCAAATACAAGACCGCCTATAATATAATAAACCGGTGGCTCATCATAACGCTCATGTGAGACCAGTCGTTCATAATCGAGCGGTTTTGTCAGCCTGACGGTCGCCTCTCTTATCTTTCCGTTTCTAAGTATTTCAAATTTCACAGAATCATTTATCTGTTTTTTTTGCATTAAATACCCGAAGAAAGTCCTCTCCCCCTGCCTGAATTCTATGGTCCCGTCATTTTCTATGTTTTTCCCTTCAATTGAGAGCAATATATCCCCCGGTTTTATGATTCCTTCCGCAGGTGAATCAGGATAGACCTTGTTGATCAAAATTCCCGTCTGCTTCTCCGTCATGAGGCAGTTGCGCCTCATATCCGGATTCTCCATCTTCTGCATTGACAAGCCTGTATCCGGTGTGCCGTCATGCACTCCGTCTTTGATATCCTCGAGAAAGTGTTTAATTACAGGCGCCGGAACCATGTATCCTATATTTTCATAACGGCCGTCCTGCAATCCCTGGAATGCCACACCAATAATTTTATCATCCCTGTTTATAACAGGCCCTCCACTGTTCCCGGAATTTATTGCGGCATCTATCTGGCAGGTGAGCAGATAAGAGCTGCTGTGATAATATTTGTTGTGTTCTATTCTTGAAACAACCCCTTCCGTGATGGAAAGTTTATCCCCGCCTTCAGGGAAGCCGTAGACAACAACCTTATCCTTGATTTCGGGCAGATCTCCTATTTCAACAGGCTCTATTCCTTCAAAAAAAGATTCGTCTTTGACTTTCAGTACAGCAAGATCCGATTCATGCGCGACCCTTTCCAGTTCGGCAGTATATCTTTTTGCTTCTCCTGAACGCCTCACCTGTATGAATGTCTGGTCCCGTATTACATGTGCGTTTGTTAAAATCCTTTTATTGCTTATTATGCATCCAGAACCATTAAATATTTTCTGCCCCCACATCTGCCAGGGCTCATGATAGTTATAGGGATTGCTGACCGTATAAATTTTAACTACAGCCTCTTTGACGCTTAATTTCGCCGAAACAGGCGCTGCAAAAACAAACATTATAATTATCGCCCGAACAATGATCTCGAACAAATTCATATGACACTCCCTATATAACCTATAACGGCGAGAGCTTAACTATCTTAATGAGCTGGCACATGTAATCGGTTTGCCGTTTAGCAAGATCAAGATTCAAACTTCGTCAACGGCAGCATATCCGCTCCCATTAGACCTGGACAGCCCCAGTGGATGTACACCCACGAAGACCTTATTTCATCCCTGCCTGTGACTCCTTGTTGACAATCAGGGGGCGTTGTTATTTTTCGTAACAATTTCTTGCAAAACG
>JAUYEO010000339.1 GCA_030689795.1 Desulfobacterales bacterium
TGAAACACCTGAAACAACACACCCGGCTTTTAATGTTCCCAACCACGCTATTACATATTCAGGAATATTCGGAAGATTGATTCCGACCACATCGCCTTTTTTCAGCCCGTTTTGAATGAGCATATTGGCAAATTTATTCGAATACTTGTCGAGCTGGGCAAAGGTCACCTCAACACCAAAATAAGAAAATGCGGTCTTGTCGGGAAATTTTTCAAATGCAGGTTTTATAACATCCACATACGAGGTTTCCCATCTTTTCGGATCAATATCTTCGAGACCGGCATCATAGGATTTTCTCCAGAACTGTTCCTTTTTCATGATAAAATCTCCTCCTGCCTTTAATGTGAATTGATATGTTGAAGAGCTGAATAAAATCTGATAAATTTATGGACGTTGAAGTTTCATATCACAAGTTAAAATATTATGCTAATATAATAATCATGTGCGGAAGATTTGCCCAGTTCAGCCCGATCTCGTTATTGCGGGAGGCTTTTGATATCAGGGCCGTAAAATGCGATCCTGTTCAATCGTATAATATAGCTCCGTCGCAGGATGTTCTTGCCGTCGTATACTCCGATGAAAGGATTCTGATAAAATTTTTCTGGGGTATTTCGCCACGTCTTGGGAAAGAGGAATCAAAACCGCCTCTTTTGATCAATGCGCGTCTTGAAACCATTGCGGAAAAACCAAGCTTCCGCGAAGCCTACAAATTCAGACGATGCCTTATACCTGCTGACGGTTTTTATGAATGGGAAAAGGCCGGGTCGAAAAAACAGCCCTGGTTTTTTACGGCTCAATCAGGACAGCCCTTTGCATTTGCCGGTATCTGGGAAAAAAGAAGAGAGAAAGACGAATCAACCCGGTGCATCTTTGTTATTATTACGACAGAAGCAACCGGACCTGTAAGCGGAATCCACAACAGGATGCCGGTAATTCTTGACAAAAAGGTCTATGGAAACTGGCTCAACCCTGATGAAAATGACCCGAAAAGATTAAAAGAGATCATAAAGGAAGGAGCAATACTCGGTTTAAACGGATATCCCGTATCTCGCAGAGTTAATTCCGTTGCAAATAATGATCCTTCCTGCATCGAGCCTGTTGACTCGGAAACAGACCATAAACAGAATTGAAAACCCCAACCCTACAGCCTCCAATAGGTTATATTTATTCCTCTTGCATCTTCCGGCTTGAAGGCTCCCTTTATATCCATTACGATACGAACATCATCCGAACACAGCCCGGCAATCTTAGAGAGTCCGAGCTCCCTGTAGGTCTTGTGAATTACAGCAATAATAACAGCATCAGCACTTGAAAGCTTACCGAGATTTTTCTCAAGATCAAGCCCGTAATATTTCTTCGCTTCGGCAGCATCTGCAAGCGGATCATGGATAATGACCTCCACTCCGAAATCCTTAAGTTCATTTACAATATCAACAACTTTAGTATTCCGGAGATCGGGGACATCTTCCTTGAAGGTAAGTCCGAGAATGGCTATCCTGGCACCCCTCACCTGTTTCCCTGCCCTGATAAGCAGTTTTACCGCTCTTTCGGCGACATATTTTCCCATGCCGTCGTTTATTCTGCGGCCTGCGAGTATAATCTCAGGATGATATCCCAGCGCCTCGGCCTTGAATGTAAGGTAATACGGATCAACTCCTATACAGTGTCCACCTACAAGCCCCGGTCTGAATGGTAGAAAATTCCATTTTGTGCCGGCAGCTTCAAGAACCTCCAGAGTATCAATACCCATTTTATTAAATATCATCGAAAGTTCATTTACAAGAGCTATGTTTAAATCTCTTTGGGTGTTTTCAATGACTTTTGCCGCTTCAGCAACCTTAATGGAAGAAGTAAGATGAATACCTGCTTTTACAATCCTGCCATAGATAAGTGAGAGAAGTTCGCCGGTTTCCCGGTCCGACCCTGAAACAATCTTGACAATGTTATCTATTGTATGAACCTTGTCGCCGGGATTTATTCTCTCGGGAGAGTATCCCATTTTGAAATCACTGCGATATTTTAAACCGGATTCGGTTTCAATAATAGGAGCACAGATATCCTCCGTTACTCCCGGATAAACAGTCGATTCAAAAACGACGACTGAACCCTTATTCAAAAATTTTCCCACTATTGCAGAGGCTTTTTTTACGGAACTTAAATCAGGAATTCTATACTCATCAATAGGCGTCGGAACGGCAACTATTATCAGCCTGCAAAGCGAGAGATCTTTTGGATCATCGGTGTAATTTATCTCCACACCCGCAAGCTCTTCGGGAGATATTTCCAATGTCTTGTCACCGCAGTTCTTCAGCTCATTTATTCTTTCAGTCTTTGAATCATAGCCGGTTACGGAAAAATGTCTTGAAAGATGCACCGCCAGCGGAAGGCCCACGTATCCCAATCCTATTACGGCTATTTTGTCCTCTTGTTTTAAAAGCGATTCAAATGTCACCATTTTTTATCCCAACTCCTTTTATATGTTGCCATAAATCAAATGATATGATTACTAACACGAATAAATAAAAAAAACAATTTTCACCACGAAGACACCAAGACACTAAGAAAAGCCTATAGAATAAATTCGGATTTTTATATCAATCATGCGTACAACGAACTGGTATGTAATAACAGGAGCTCCCTGCTCCGGAAAGACATCCGTAATATCTTCTCTCGAACAGCATGGATACAGGGTGGTCCATGAAACGGCACGCGCATATATAAATGAGGAGCTGGATAAGGGAAAAAGTCTCGATGAAATAAAAGCGGACATGTCCTTGTTCGAACACAACATATTTTACAGAAAAATAGAGATGGAATCTTCTCTTCCTGAAAAATCGATAATCTTTCTCGATCGAGCTATTCCGGACAGCGTGGCCTATTTCAGGTTTGCTGGACTTGATCCGAAAGAGCCTGAAACAAAGAGCGCTGAAATACGCTACAGGAAAATCTTCCTGTTTGACCGGCTGCGGATAAAACACGATGAAGTCCGCAATGAAAACGAAGAAGATTCCATCCTCATTGACCGGCTTATAGAAGAGACCTATAAAACGCTCGGTTATGAAATCATTAGGGTTCCGGTCTTACCGGTCGGAAGACGTACTGATTTTATCCTCGAAAACATGTAGACATTAAACCGTTACCCTGGAAATTATTTGGATTCGGCAATGGAAGGTGACAAGAAATTTCTATTCCCATGTGAAATTTTATATGAAGCTGCTTTGGTCTTATCTGCCTCTATAACAAACATATCCCGGGGGAAATCTCTGGTTACCTGCTCATGAATATATTTAAAGTATGCCGAACCTTTTAAGTGTTTTGTCTCTTCATATGCCGCATTCTTCATTTCCCATACTTCCTGCAAGGCTTTACTGATCGTCGTCTTCATACATTACCTCCAAAAGAGTCAATAAATTCAATTTTTTTAAATATCCCATAGACTCATTAAGGGAGTTGATCTGTACATGTTTATGAATATTTGCCATATGGCGAAAATTCCAGCTCAGAAGAATATCAAATTCGAAGGCCGTGCAGATCGCAATGTGCATAGCATCCTCTCTTTTCCTCTGAGGAATGACACCTGAGTCAAGATATTTTTGGGCTATCATATCAATCTCTTCAGTCTTTTCCTCAGGGATTGGGATAGGCCGCAGCCGGTATTTTATAATAGCCTCACTTAGTATTACTCTCTTTTTTGGATCCGGTGTCTTTTGAATCTCAAAAAGGACAATTTCGGAAATAAAAACGTCGAAACTGTCAAGACGGCTCTCAAAAAACTCTATGGTAATCTCCTGCTTC
The DNA here is from genome assembly GCA_030689795.1 of Desulfobacterales bacterium. GTDB lineage: Bacteria > Desulfobacterota > Desulfobacteria > Desulfobacterales > RPRI01 > RPRI01. The sequence goes on from JAUYEO010000339.1 coordinate 3,796, forward strand.
TCAGGTGAGTCATCCGCAAAAAGAAAATTAATTACTGAAGTATCGAGATAAATTTTCAGCTTTTTCATTTCACCTGGATTCATAATTTTGAATTGTTATAATATGTTCGGCAAGCTTATAATATTTTTTTCCGATATGTTATATCATATATCAGAATTTCAGCCGGTTTTCAATGTAAACTATCCATTAAAGTTGTCCTGATACCCCTTCTACCTGTGAACCGCAATCCGGCACCGGATAGCTTTGCATGCCCCATGCAGACGCCTTGTAAAAAGGGCCTGATAGCTTAAAATGTTCTTGTTGAGAACGAATCTGCAGAGCAATTCATCGTCAAAACCTTTTGTCGCCCTGTCGAATGGAACGGTTATGATTTTAAACATACATAAAAATTGCTTGTAGTTGACTATCCTTCGGAGTCAACTACAAGCCTCCAAAAGGTAAAAAAGTAAAAATGCTAAAAGGTTAATTTGTCCTGGAAAGGCGAAAGCCCAGGTTGCCGTCCCTGCCGCCCGGGGTGTAGATGTAGCAATCTGCTGAACGGCAGTTCCTCGCATCGTCGCCCCAGCTGCCGCCTCGATTCACCCGGTACGAGCCCGACGAAGGACCGGCAGGGTCGGTAACACTTCCCGATGGATAATCCCCCCTCCAGTCCTGACACCACTCCCAGACATTCCCGTGCATGTCGTAAAGACCCCAGCTATTGGAATTCTTCTGGGCCACCGGATGTGTTTTGTTGCCCGCATTGCCGCAATACCAGCCCGGAGCATCAAGAACCGGGTCATGAGCACAATCAGTTTTGGTTATCCCGCCGCCGGAAAAAGCTGATTCACTCCCCGCACGTGCCGCATATTCCCACTCGGCTTCTGATGGTAAAGCTCCCCCTTCCCGGTCTTAACGTCTATCAACTGAAGCGTCAGGTAGTATACCTTACCCACCATGCCCACAGAGCCGTTTACTATCTTTCCAACGCCAAGTATCTGCCCAGCCTCTACCTTGCACTCCTGCGCTACACAGTCTGACATCTGGAATTTCTGTTCTTTCAGTATCTTGTTCATGTTGCCGCGGTCGATGACTTCATACTTATCGGACTGAGAAAACTCGTGAATTACTTTGTCTGCAAGAGGACGGGAAATGTCCTTGTCTTTATCTCTGACTTCAAAGTCAAAGATGGCTACGTAGTTGTCAACGGTTTTTATTTCGGGCTTGTTCTTTTTTTCGGCGGCAAAAGCGCCGGACAACGTAAGAATCATGAAGAGTAACACAAATAGAGCTTTAATTGACCTGTTCATCAGCAAGACCTCACTTTAAGAGTTTTGCCGCCTTTTCCTTTAATGCCTTTCCTGTAAGTTCGCCTTTGACTATTTCTTTCACTTTGCCGTCGGCTCCTATAAATACCGTCATGGGCAGGCCGTAAACGCCGTATTCCTTTCCGGCCTTTCCGTACGGGTCACTCAGGATCACTGGTTTATCCACCTTCAGATCCTCAAGCATGCCCATGAACTCGTTAAACCCTTCTTTATAACCTATGATCACAATCTTGGTATTATTTAGCGCAAACTCATCAACGAGGGAGTTTAATGCCGGGAGTTCTCTTCTGCACGGATCACAGGTTGAGGCGAAAAAGTTAACTATTACCTGATAACGTTCAGGACATCGTTCACAAGAAAAATGCTCACAACATCGTTCAGTCGAATATTCTTAACTGTTTTAACGAATGCACCTTAGATTATTCCTGAGCTGTATTTATGCGGCTT
>JAUYEO010000341.1 GCA_030689795.1 Desulfobacterales bacterium
TTAATATAAGGTGTTCAAAATTATACACTATATCTTTTTAAGTCAAATTCTTTTTTGGACGGCTTCGTAAAAAGTCATTCTGCTGTGTTGCGCTTCATCTTTCGTCATTGCAGCGTACTAATAAGTACGCTTAATTACTCAAGCTTCGCGCGCCGTGCAAACTGAGCATTTTACTTTGACGTCTGAATTATTACTTTTTTCGAGATCATCGTTTTAAAATCTGATCAAATGTTAATTCCTGAGGGGCTTGCCCGTCGAAAGCATGTGGTCAATCCTTGCGAGCGTCTTTTCCTCTTTAAGAAAATCGACAAAGGCCGTTCTTTCCAGCTTTAAAATGACTTCTTCGTCAATTTCACTGTTTGTTCTGACGTCGCCTCCGCTTATGACAAATGCTATCCTTTTTGCCAGGAATGCGTCATATTCACTTACAAACTTGGCACTCTGCATATTAAATATTTCAGCATTAATCATACCCTGTGCAGCTTCTCCGAAGACTTTAAGCTTTCTCTTGACCGGCGGCGCATAACCTTCATCCAGCATCTTCAAAACTTCTTTCTTTGCTTCACCGATAAGATAGTCCCTGTTGAAAACTATCCTGTCTTTAGGACCCAGAAAACCGTTTGCCCTTGCTTCTGCAGCGGACATTGAAACCTTCGCCATTGCTATTGCCATGAATGCCGGAACGAAGAACTTTGCAAGATCAACATCAGTTACCGCTTCGGGTACAGAAGATATAAGCTTCTTCCAGAGGTTCATGCATCCGCCTCCTGCGGGAAGAAGACCAACGCCTATTTCAACCAGACCCATGTAGAGCTCGGTATGGGCCACTATCCTGTCTGCGCCGAGGCATATCTCGCAACCTCCTCCGAGAGTCAGCCCGTAGGGAGCAGCAACAACCGGGAAGGGAGAATATTTCTCTCTCTGGACAGCTATATGAAGCCTCTCTATCATCGTCTCGATCTCGGAATATTTCTTCTCTTTGGCTGCCATACCGACCTGAACAAGATCGGCGCCCGCCGAAAAGGCTCCGGGCATCCCACCGGCCTGGTTCCCGATGACAAGTCCCGCTCCATTCTGATCAACATAATCAAGAGATTCATGGATGAATTCAATAATCTCTGTATTCAGCGCGTTCATCTTTGTATGGAATTCACAGCAGTAAACCCCGTCGCCGATATCTATAAGAGATGCCGACTTGCAGCTTTTGACAAGCTTGTTGTCTCCTTTAAGAGCGGCAAGAGAGATTATGCTTTTGCTGACGACATATTCTTTGTAGCCTTTTGTATTAAAATCGTAGTAATAGACCTTGCCTTTTTCAGTCCTGTAAAAAGAGGTATTCCCTGCGGCAAGCATAGCTTTGACTTTTGCAGGCACCTTGAAGCCTTCTTTTTCCATTCTGTCAACAGATCTTTGCACCCCTATGGCATCCCAAGTTTCAAATGGACCCATTTCGAAGTTGTAGCCCCACTTCATGGAGTTGTCTATGTCGATTATGGTATCCGATATTTCCGGAATCCTGTTAGCCGCGTAGACAAGACCGTTAGCAACCGCCTTCCATACAAACTTTGCGCCCTTGTCTTCACCGTAAATAACAGCATTGATCTTGTCCGGAAGAGTTTTTGCCTTTTTGGCTTCATCGAGGCACGGGAAAGCAGGTTTCTCATATTCTTCATATTCAAGGGTAGAAGGATTTATCACCTTGCGAATCTTCTTCCATTCCGGAGTCAGATCGGTCCTATAAAATCCCGCCTTTGTCTTCTTACCGAGAAGCTTCTTTTCAATCATTTTGTTGACAAATTCAGGGATAATGAAACTGTCTCTCACCTCGTCATTAACAACCAGATCGTATGTGTTTTTTGCGACGTGTCCCATAGTATCAAGGCCGACAAGATCCGAAGTCTTGAACATGGCCGTTTTCGGCCTCCCCATTGGAGGCCCGAAGAGGGCATCGACTTCGGGAATCGTAAGGCCGTCTTCAATCATGAGCTGCATCGCCTTCACCATCCCCTGAACCCCTATCCTGTTTCCTACGAAGTTGGGAGTATCTTTTGCCCTCACAATACCCTTTCCAAGAATTCTTTCGCCGAAATCATTCATAAACTCCAGAATTTCGGGAAGAGTTTCTTCTCCTGAAATAATTTCAAGAAGCTTCATATATCTTACAGGATTAAAGAAGTGCGTTCCGAGGAAATGCTGCCTGAACTCCTTGCTGAGTCCTTCAGACATCGACTTTAAAGGAATACCGGAAGTGTTTGAAGAAACGATTGTGCCCGGTTTTCTGACTTTTTCAATTCTCTTGAAAAGATCCTGTTTTACCTTGAGATTTTCGACAACAACCTCGATAATCCAGTCGCAT
>JAUYEO010000351.1 GCA_030689795.1 Desulfobacterales bacterium
TTAACGCTCAGTTCCTTAAAAATCTATTCCCCAAAAATCTCAAATCCGTTCGCATATGACTTTTTACGAGAGCATCAAATATCGATTCAACAAAAACCGGGTCACATGATATTTGAAAAAATCTGACTCATATAATTTTGATGAAATCATCGGCAGGCGCGGCACATCCAGCATGAAATGGGATAAATACAGCGGAAGGGATGTTATTCCGCTATGGGTTGCCGACATGGATTTTTGCTCTCCGACTGCCGTTATCGATGCTTTAAATAAAAGGATTAAGCATGGTATATTCGGCTATACTTTGCCCCCGGATGAGCTTTCCGGAATTGTTATTTCCATGCTTGAGGAAGAATACGGATGGAAAATCGAAAAAGAGTGGATAGTATGGCTGCCGGGAATTGTGACAGGTCTTAACGTGGTGTGCAGGGCGGTTGGTGAAGACGGGGATGATGTTATGACCGCTGTTCCGGTATATCCTCCTTTTCTCACAGCTCCGGCAAACTCCCGCAGGAACCTTATAAAGACGCATCTTGTAGAAACAAATGGTAAATGGGGATTTGATTTTGAAAGCATGGAAAAAGCGATAACGAAGCGCACACGCCTTTTTCTGCTCTGTAACCCCCACAATCCTGTCGGGCGTGTTTATAACCGTGATGAACTTAACTCTCTTGCTTCAATCTGTTCAAGACACGATATTATTATAAGTTCCGACGAGATACATTGCGGACTCCTGCTGGACAAACAAAAGCGTCATATTCCAACCGCAACCCTTTCACCGGAAACAGCAAACCGCACAGTAACACTGATGGCTCCCAGCAAAACTTTCAATGTGCCGGGTCTAGGCTGTTCATTTGCCGTAATTTCAAACACGGATTTAAGGAAGCGTTTTACAAAAGCAATGACCGGAATAGTGCCGAGGGTGAACACTCTGGGCTATACAGCCGCAACTGCAGCGTACAGGGAGAGACATGAATGGCACAGAGCGCTTCTTAAGTATCTGAAGGCAAACCGCGATTTTGTTCTTGATTCGGTGAACAGAATGCCCGGCCTTTCTGCGGGAGAGGTTGAAGCGACATACCTTGCGTGGATTGATACAAGAAAGAGCGGCATAGAAGATCCAGCCAGATTTTTTGAAGATGCGGGTGTCGGACTTTCTGACGGGAAGGAATTCGGGACTCCCGGTTTTGTGAGGCTCAATTTCGGATGTTCGCGTTCTCTGCTTGCCAACGCGCTTGAAAGAATGGCAACTGCTGTTGAAAGCGGATCACGTACCACCAAACTATAAAACAAAGACCATAATGTTTAAGTATCAGGAAACAAACAGGTATTTTGCCCAGATTTCAAACGGACTCGAAGATATGGGCACCCTGGAACTGGAGGAGCTTGGCGCGAAAGAGATACATCCCGCTTACAGGGGTATCTACTTTGAAGCTGATAAGAGAATATTATACCGGATAAATTATTCATCCCGTTTGATTACACGCGTGCTTGCGCCGCTTCTTGCTTTTAAGTGTGAGACAGCAGAAATTCTGTATAAAACTGCAAAAAACATCGACTGGCCCGCCATCTTTTCTGTAAGAAACACCTTCGCAGTATTTGCAACAGTTTCAAACAGCAAAATAACACATTCCCAGTATGCCGGCCTTCGCTTGAAAGACTCGATTGCGGATTTTTTCAGAGACAATTTCGGAAAAAGGCCAAACGTTGACCCGGACAATCCTGATGTCTGGATCAACCTGCATATAGAAAATGACAGGGCAACAATAGGGATTGATACTTCCGGAGGATCCCTTCACAGAAGAGGATACAGAGGGGAAACCGTAAAGGCCCCGATACAGGAAACGGTTGCGGCCGCAATCATAAGGCTGACCGGTTGGGACGGGGATAAGCCGTTTTATGATCCGATGTGCGGTTCCGGGACTCTTCTCTGTGAATCCCTCATGCATTATTGCCGTATTCCCTCAGGCATTCTGAGGAATAAATTTGGTTTCCAGATGCTTCCGGATTTTGATGCCGGAATATGGGAATCTGTGAAAGAAGAAGCTTCAAAAAGTATGCGTTCTATTCCGGCGGGATTGATTTCCGGAAGTGACATTTCAAAAGAGGCCGTTTATACCGCGAGAGAAAATATAAAAGCGCTTACATACGGAGACAAAATATCCTTAAAAGTAACCGATTTTAAAAAAATTCCTGAACTGAGCGGTTATGCGATTGTCTCCAATCCTCCTTACGGAATCCGGATGGAGAGCAAAGATGGAATAGAAGACTTTTATAAATTCCTGGGAGATTTTCTGAAGCAGCGCTGCAAAGGCTCTGTCGCTTATATCTATTTCGGGAACAGAGAGTTAATAAAAAAAACAGGACTTAAACCTTCATGGAAAAAACCCCTTATAAGCGGCGGGCTTGACGGAAGGCTTGTAAAATACGAACTTTACTAAAAGAACTCAGAATTCGGTGGGTTAAGGGTACAAGTAGAAAATAGAAGGCATACATCTTCAGTTGGGGGGTGAATCATGGGTATCTTAAAGAAAATATTCGGAATATGTGAAACAAAAAAGCCGGAAGATCCCGGTTGCTGGATTATTTCCGGCGGGCGTGTTGAGATCGATTTAAAGCGTGCCGGAGAACTTTCAAGGCAGGGCGGCGCCATAAGGCTTGAAGGGAAAAGCCTTGCGGACAGGATACTTGTGATCAGGGGTGATAATGGCCTGTTTTATGCGTACAAAAACAAGTGCACCCACATGGGGAGGCGAATCGATCCTGTTTCCGGCAGTCAGTATATCAGGTGCTGCAGTGTCATGGGGTCAAGATTCGGCGTTACAGGAGAGGTTGCCTCCGGTCCGGCAAAAGGGGCTTTAAAAATTTTTAAAGTTAAAATTGAGGATAATAAGCTTAATATTTACATATCCTGATTAATTTATTGTTGGTATTTAAGATAGTTATGATATATTGTTTGCGGATGAATATTTTCTGTTGATGATGCATCCTTATTTTTCCGGGGTTCAGCAAATATATATTGATTTTTAGGCAGTGAAGAATTAGAATTCAGCCTCAAGAGTTTAGGATTATATAAATGATGCATATACTAAATACGAACCCACCGCAAACGAAGCAAGGTGTTCAACAATTTTCATGTTAATATTTCACAAATAATTTATGCATATCGTCACTTACAGATAAATTAAAAACGTTGTAGAAGTTGAGCAAATGTATTTAATGTTAAGAGGAGGTAACAATGAAAGATATCCAAAAAACAATCATTACGGCAATGGTCTGCCTTTTGTTGAGTTCAACTTTCGCTTTTGCCGGTTCGGATATAAAAGGCGCTGTCATAAATACATCGAATACAAAGAACAAGGTTAATGTTGCTGTTGGTTCAAACAGTAAGGCAAATCTTGATTCGGTGAATATAAAAAACAGCAGTGTTACGGGCGCGGTTGTTAATACACCTGCCGGGAAAACCTCCGTTAATGTTGCCGTAGGAAGCGACAACAAGGCGAATCTCAGTTCCGTAAACATGGAGTCAAGCAGCGTTAAGGGCGCTGTTATAAATACTTCGGCCGGGCAGACCAGTATAAATGTGGCGGTTGGAAGTGGTAATACTGCAAACCTGGGAGCTACAAATATGAAAGGGAGCGATGTTAAAGGCGCCGTGATCAACACTGCTGCCGGTAAAGTGCTGACTAATGTGGCTGTCGGCAAGGATAATAAAGCGAGCCTTGGAGCAGTCAACATGGATGGGACCAGCGTAAAGGGAGCTGTGATTAATACTGCGGCCGGTGCCGTTTTGACAAATGTTGCTGTCGGGGCAGGAAATAAAGCAAACCTGGGCGCTGTGGATACCAAGGGTGGCGATATTAAAGGAGCTGTCATAAACACCGCTGCCGGAAAAGTTCTGACAAATGTTGCCCTCGGGAAAGACAACACCGCAAGTCTCGGCGCGACCGACCTGAAGGGGAGTAATGTAAAAGGCGCCGTGATCAATACTGCAGCCGGGCAGGTTCTCACGAACGTGGCTCTCGGGAAAGACAACACTGCGAAGCTCGGAGCCGTCGATATGAAAGGGAGCGATGTAAAGGGAGTTGTGGTCAATACGGCAGCAGGCCAGGTTCTGACGAACGTTGCTCTCGGAGCCGGCAATAAAGCAAGTCTCGGCGCGACCGACCTGAAGGGGAGTAATGTAAAGGGAGCCGTGATAAACACGGCAGGCGGGCAGGTTCTAACGAACGTGGCTCTCGGGAAAGACAACACTGCGAAACTTGGTGCGACCGATATGAAGGGTAGCGATGTAAAGGGCGCCGTAATCAATACGGCAGGCGGCCAGGTTCTAACGAACGTAGCACTCGGAGCCGGCAATAAGGCAAGTCTCGGCGCGACCGATTTGAAGGGTAGCAATGTAAAGGGTGCCGTGATTAATACGGCAGCTGGACAGGTTCTGACGAATGTGGCCCTCGGGAAAGACAACACCGCGAAACTCGGAGCCGTCGATATGAAGGGTAGCGATGTAAAGGGAGCTGTGATCAATACGGCAGCAGGCCAGGTGGTAACAAACGTTGCTCTGGGAGCGGGAAATAAGGCAAATCTTGGGGCTGTAGATATGCAGGGAAGTAGTCTTAAAGGCGCGATTGTAAATACGGCGGCAGGCCGGACGTTGACGAATGTTGCAATCGGAAAAGACAACAAAGCCGGCCTTGCAGCAGTTGATCTTAAGGGCAGCGATGTGAAGGGTGCTATAGTAAATACCGCGGCTGGAGCTGCTGTAACGAACGTTGCGATCGGTCAGGGCAACAAGGCAAACCTGGCAGCAGTTGATATGAAAAACAGTTCAATGAAAGGTGCTATAGTAAATACCGCGGCAGGCGGGGCCGTAACAAATGTTGCTATCGGAAAAGATAATAAAGCCAGTCTGGCAGCAGTTGATATGAAGAGCAGCGATATGAAGGGCGCCATAGTCAACACGGCAGCAGGCGGAGCCGTGACGAACGTCGCGATCGGTCAGGGCAACAAGGCAAACCTGGCAGCAGTTGATATGAAAAACAGTTCCATGAAGGGCGCGATTGTCAACACGGCGGCAGGCGGAGCCGTAACAAATGTTGCAATCGGAAAGGACAACAAAGCCGGTCTTGCTGCCGTGAATATGGAAGGCAGCAATGTCAAAGGCGCCATAGTCAACACTGCGGCAGGCGGGGCTGTAACAAACGTTGCGATTGGGAGCAATAACAAGGCGAATCTGGCTGCTGTCGATATGAAAAACAGTTCAATGAAAGGCGCGATTGTCAATACGGCGGCAGGCGGAGCTGTGACAAATGTGGCGATCGGAAAGGACAACAAGGCTAATCTTGCGGCGGTTGAAATGAAGGGCAGCGATGTGAAGGGAAACATCGTAAACACAGCTGTAGGCGGAGCAGTCACGAATGTTGCGATAGGCAAAGGCAATAAAGCCAATCTTGCCAGTGTTAATATGGAAAACAGCAGCATGAAAGGCAACATTGTAAATACGGCGGCAGGCGGAGCCGTGACTAACGTTGCCATAGGCAGCAATTCCAAGGCGAATCTATCTTCGGTTGATATGAAAAACAGCAGCATGAAAGGCAATGTTGTAAACACTACGGCAGGTGGAGTTGTGACTAACGTTGCCATAGGCAGCAATTCCAAGGCGAATCTCTCCTCGGTTAACATGGAAAACAGCAATATGAAAGGGAATATTACGAACACAACAGTGGGGGGAGTCGTAACAAACGTTGCTGTCGGCAGTAATACCAAAGCGAATCTCGGTTCTGTTGACATGAAAAACAGCGACGTGCAGGGCAATATCAGCAACAGAGCTGTAGGTGGTGTTATGACAAATGTTGCTGTAGGAAGCAATGCAAAGGCGAACCTGGGTTCTGTTGTTCTTGAAAACAGCACTGTACGGGGTAATATTTCAAACAGGGTCAGCGGCGGCGCTGTAACCAATGTTGCGGTCGGATCAGGAGCCGAAGCGAATTCGGGTTCCGTTATTGTTAAAAACCGTGGTATCGGCGGCGCAGGCACCAAGTCGGGACTGGGGGTTGTCGTAAATGATGTGAGAGTACCTTTCGGAGCAATCAGCGGGACAAACACAAATGTGGCTGTTGGAGGTAAATCCAACAAAAATTCGGTTGTTTATAAGTAATGGATAAGGACTCAGGTGTTTTATGATCTTAATTTTAAGGTCATAAAACACCTGAGTATAGGAAGGGCGGCGGGTTATTTATTTGCAAAAAGAACAATTTTATGCTTTATGCTGGACTTGCGCATAGAAAGGAGTGCATTTAAATAAATAAAAAAAAGATGGCCATTTCAAGTGAATATTTCACAATTAAAATGTGAGATGATTCACAGACAACAACATCTATAAGTAGTTAAATAAACACAAGATTGGGGTATTGTAATTTAACAAAAACAAACAAGGAGGCAGGCAAAATGAAGAAAGTATTATTGGTACTCGGTGTTCTTTTAATTTGTGTTTCAATGGCTTATGCAGGTTCTGATGTAAAGGGCGCAATCATCAACAAGTCGGACGTTAAGAATGCAGCCAACGTAGCAATGGGCCAGGGCGCAACAGCCAACATGGGTTCTGTTGCATTAAAAGATTCCACTGTAAAGGGCGCAATCATCAACAAGTCCAATGTACAGAATGCAGCCAACGTGGCAATGGGCCAGGGCGCAACAGCTCAGATGGGATCGGTTGATCTTAAGGGATCCAATGTTCAGGGCGCCGTTATCAACCAGTCTGATGTCAAGAATGCAGCCAACGTAGCAATGGGCAAAGGCGCAACAGCTCAGATGGGCACAGTTGCAATGAAAGATTCCACAGTAAAAGGCGCAGTCATCAACAAGTCCAATGTACAGAATGCAGCCAACGTGGCAATGGGCCAGGGCGCAACAGCCAACATGGGAACGGTTGATCTGAAGAATTCCAGTGTAAAGGGCGCAGTTATCAACCAGTCGGCTGTCCAAAATGCAGCCAACGTGGCAATGGGCAAAGGCGCAACAGCCCAGATGGGCACAGTTGCAATGAAAGATTCAAGTGTTCAGGGCGCTGTTATCAACAAGTCGGACGTAAAGAATGCAGCCAACGTGGCAATGGGCCAGGGTGCGAAAGCCAATATGGGCACAGTTGATATTAAAGGTTCCAAGATAAAAGGCGCCGTAATCAACCAGTCCAATGTCCAGAATGCAGCCAACGTGGCAATGGGCAAGGGCGCGGAAGCCAATGTAGGCTCAGTAACAATCAAATAATTGTATTTTATGTTAAATTATTAGATGATCAGGGTTGCGGTTGTTTACCGCAGCCCTGATCAGAACAAAGCTGATTGAATAAAAGAAATGTGGATGGTGTTTCCATATAAAATGTTTCAGCGGCCCTCCATAAGTTTGTCTCAGTGTTAAATGTAAAGCGTGATCTAACATAAGAAAGAAATGGTTTTTAAGGTTTTGATTTTAACAGATCAGGATATCTATCTCCGTCAGGTGTAAGGGGGGCATATGTATAAGAAGTGGTTTATAATAGTGTGTATAATTATTATTCCGGTTATGATTGCAGGATATAGCCGGGGCGATGATCTTGATGACGGAATTTCAACCGCCACTGATGAGGGAGTCAGCGCTGATGATGAGATGGGTAAGAAGGACAGTAATGTTAACTTTATTGTCATAGAAGCCATGGCGGCAGCTAAAATGAAGGCGAAAAAGGGCGACCAGGCAGCCAATAAAAAACAGAGTGGCGGAGATATAACGGGAGATAAGAATGAGAACAGTGTTGTAGTCGGCGCTGGGTCTCAGACTGGAAATATATACAATATTCAGGTTATGAAATAAGACGCTGCAAATTTCATTATGTCTTAAAGTAATCCCAACTCATGGATATTAAAACAATAATTTTAAAGAGGGGAAAATGAAAAACACATTTTGGAATAAAAAAGTCTACCAGAGAATGCAATTTGTTTTGATTATCATGTCATTTTCCTTGCTTCTGGTTTCTTGTGCGTCGATGGATCCCGCTAATATAGAGGTTGAGCTTAAAACAGCTCCGCCGACTGCTCAGATCACCAATTATTCGCAAGCTCTGGCAGACCTAGGATTGATGACGGAAATTTATAATGTCGATGTAGTAAAAATCCAGAGCAATCCGATTGGTGATAATACAGGAACATCCGGATCAACCGGAGGGGAGATTCCGAGAGATATCACCGAAATGATAAAGAGCGCCTTAAATTCAATCGGTGGGAAAGTCATCTTTATACCATATGATCCTTCTTTTATGCAGAACCAGATGGTAACGGGATACTCGAACTTTGATGACAAGCTTATACCGGATGTTGTGATAAGCGGAGGCATTACCGAGTTTGACAGAGGGCTGGAAACAAGGGGTGACGGCACTGATGTCAGCGCAGGTGCGGAATTTACAGGTCTGCCGAGCTACCTTCCATCAAAAGAAATAAAGCTTAGATACGGAGATACCGGAAAAACCGGTCTGGCAAGCATTACCCTTGATTTTAACCTCCTTAACTTTAAGACAATGGCCGGCATACCGAGAATGGGCTCCGTAAACAGCATGAAGGTATCGAAAGCGATGGGTGAAAAAGAACTGGGCATAAGCCTTTTCGGACAGTCTTTCGGAAGAAAGGGGTCAGTTAAGAAAGTCCAGGGAAGGCATGCTGCGGTCAGACTTCTTGTTGAACTGAGCATGATCCAGGTTGTCGGTAAGTACAACGGGCTTCCTTACTGGAGACTCCTCGGTGATGATGCAATGCCCGATAAGGATGTCGAAAGCGCAATAAGGAAATTTTATTTTAAACTCGGGGATTCCGACAGGATATTCAAGGCCCAGGAGTGGCTCTATCTGCACGGATATGAATTGGCTCTTAACGGACAGCTTGATAATGCGACGGTTGCGGCGCTGAAACAATATGACGCCGGCTATAATCCGGCAAACAAGATAGATGATAACCTGTTCGTCAGACTGTATTCGTCGATACCGATAAAAGAGAGCACCCTCGGAAGAAGAAATCAGCTTGACAGGATCATGGGACAAGCTCCTGCAGTTGCAGAAGCAAGCGCTCCTGTTCAGCAGCAACCTCAGAAACAAGCTGCTGCAGCCCAGCAGGCTGCTCCTGCTGCCGCAACACAGTCCGCTCAGGCAGCCCCGGCCGCTGTAAGACAACAGCAGGCGGCTCCGGCGCCGAAGGCGGCTGCTGTGAGCAGCGCAAGGAAAAAAAGCTCTATCGGCAAAATACTTACGGATGAAGAATGGTAATAAATATATGAGCTATAGCCGAAGAGTAATTTGTTTATTGTCCTTTTGCATTGTAGCGTGTTTTTTCTCAACGTCCTACGCCGGGAACAAGGAGATGGTCGATGAGAGGATTCAGGAAATGGATGATCTGAATAAACAGATGGTAAAGCAGATCTCCGGTCTTCCCAGGGACGGGAAAGTTGACGCGAAAGCAAAGGTCAGCAGCGAGAGTGGAAAAATAAATATCGAAGTTTATCAGGTAAAATCAGTTACAAAGGAAGCCAATCTGGATTTCGGAGGAGGGAACAAGAAACCGGAAAACTGTGCGGCGCCTGAGCCCGGTGAATTAAAAAAGGGAAAAACGGTACCGGACGTATCCAAATAGGATTTATATAATTACCGGAAATACGGTTCCGTCATAAACGGAAAGCGTAAGGTAAGAAAACAATGGCCATGAATTACTCCAAAAAGGGAGGAGGCGGTTATATGATATCAAGATGTTTTAAAACTTTTCTTGTTTTATTTGTTTGTGTTACTTTATTTGCACCGGGCGTATGGGCTGGAAATAAAAAAATGATGGCTATAATGGCTGCAAAGAATGATGCGATGAGGGGGCTTACCGAGCAGGTATACGGCCTGAAAGTCCGCTCTTCGGAAGAAGTGAAAAACATGGCTGCGGACAGTTATGTTGGAAAAACCGATTCCAAGACATCCGCAACCTTGTCGGGAATCAAGATTTCAGATGTAGTTTACGATCCGCAGAAAGACATTGCCAAAGCTACCGCTACTATGACGGCAAATGAAATTGTAAATATAGACGGGGCGAACGTGGCTTTAAACGGAAAGGTGTTTAAGCATGTCGGTTTCGGTACAAGTTCTCCTGAGAATGCAGGTCCTCTGAAAGCGCTCAGGGCGGCCCAGATTGATGCTTACAAGCAGCTGGCGCAGCAGGTAGCCGGATTTACCCTTGAGAGCCAGACTACAATTGAAAATTATATGCTCAAATCGGATCTCATACAGACAAAAGTTCAGGCATCACTTGCCATGGCTGAGATCACGAATTACGGTTGGGATCAGGGGGGTGATGCTTTTGTCAAGATGGTATTAAATGTAGATGCTGTATCTGCCATGCTTGGTGAAGCTGTTGTCGGTGCGGGAGAAGTCATTGAGGTTGAAGGGCAGGGCGCTCAGGAAGATGATTTCAAGAAACCCAAGACCGTAAAAAAGCGCTAGCCTGCTATAGATTATAAAATATAAGGGAACCGCGTCCATATTATTAAATAATTAAAGTCCCCTTCATCTTCCCTCATTATATGGAGGTGGAGAGAAGGGGATTTTTTTTAACTCACTTATTATTTACAGGAAAGGAGATTTGCAATGAAGGACAAACTCTGGTCTGAAAGAATCAAGTTTTTTCTGTTGGGCATGCTTGTGGTAACAGGTATCCTGTTTTTAGCCGGTGCAGACACCCTGAGTCCGCCGCCTCCCAACTATGGAAGATTTCA
>JAUYEO010000357.1 GCA_030689795.1 Desulfobacterales bacterium
GGAAAGCGGGCTGTTCCGCCATTCATGCTCTGTATGAACGACCCGGTGGCTCCGCTTTTAAATAATTTCTTGACAAATTAGCCAGTTATGTTATCGAAGCCTAAGTTGTTTGTACAGCTCAAACAAACCATCTTCTCTATATCATATGGAGGTTAATGGCCGGTACGCATCTCTTAAAAGATCTATTTTGCCATACAACCTTACCTTTCCCTAATCAGAGGCCAAATGGAAAATAATCCTGTCAGTGTAAATTTGTCTTCCATAAAGGATAATCATAAACGGGGTTCGGTAGGACAGTTTCTTATTGAAAGTATAAAGCCGGAGGCGAACTTATCTGTTGTTTCAGCCTATTTCACTATCTATGCCTACAATCAATTAAAGGATCAGCTTGACCGGATAAATCACCTCAGATTTCTTTTCGGCGAGCCTGCCTTTATCAAAGCGATAGACCCGGCTAAAACAAACAGACGTGATTTCAGAATCGAAGACGATAAAATCGTCATTCCCATTGAAAGCCGCCTGATACAGAAAGCAATTGCCAGAAGCTGCTCCGAATGGCTTGAGCAGAAAGCGGAAATCAGGTCAATGGTGAAACCAAATTTTCTGCATGGCAAGATGTATCACATAACCCAGGAGAGCGGCATTGAGAAGGCCATTGTCGGGAGTTCAAATTTTACGGTAAACGGTCTGGGGCTGGGCGGGAGTAGCAATATTGAATTGAACCTTGTTGTGGATAATGACCGTGACCGGTCCGATTTAAAATCTTGGTTCAATGAATTATGGACGGACGATACCGGTCTGGTTGAAGACGTAAAGGAAAAGGTTTTAAGATACCTCGCACAGTTTTATGTCGAGAACGAGCCTGAATTTATCTATTTCAAAACACTCTTTTGCATATTCGAAAACTATCTTGATGAACAGGAAAAAGGCGGCCTGCTGAATGAAAGAACAGGTTTTTTTGAAAGCGAAATCTGGGATATGCTCTACGATTTTCAGAAAGACGGCGTCAAAGGCGCAATAAATAAAATCCTGAAACATAACGGCTGCATCATCGCAGACAGTGTAGGTCTTGGCAAAACTTTCGAGGCGCTGGCGATAATCCGGTATTTCGAACTGCTCAATTCCCGCGTTCTTGTGCTTTGTCCCAAAAAACTGTCGGGCAACTGGACCGTTTATCAGTCGGTTATGGGAAATGCCTTAAACCCGTTTTCAAAAGACAAATTCAACTACACGGTTCTTCACCACACGGACCTTTGCAGAATATCCGGAAAGTCGGACGCTAACGGAATCGATCTTGAGAATTTTAACTGGGGCGCTTATGACCTCGTGGTGATAGATGAAAGCCATAACTTCCGCGGAAATCCCATGGATAAGACCGCAGACGACGGCTCCGTAAAAATGAACCGTGCGAAATGGCTGATGGAAAAAATCATAAAATCAGGCGTTAAGACAAGAGTCCTGATGCTTTCCGCGACTCCCGTCAACAACAACCTCCGGGATCTTCGTAACCAGATACATCTTATTACCGAAGGCAGAGATGACGCCCTTTTTGAGAGTACCCAGATTAAGGATATCGCCCTTTCACTCAAGAATGCCCAGACACAGTTTACAGTCTGGGCCGATCCGAAGAAAAATCGTGACCGATCAGTAAAACAACTCCTGGAAAAACTTGATTCATCCTTCTTCAAAATGCTCGATGAATTGACGATTGCCCGAAGTCGAAGGCACATAAAAAGCTTTTACAGAATCGAATCGATCGGCAAATTCCCCGAAAGATTGAAGCCGCAATCCATCTATCCGAATATAGATATAAAGGACCGCTTCTTTACCTATGATGCTCTCAACAAAAAAATCCTTAATTACAAGCTCACCGTATTCAATCCTACGGCTTATGTTAAAGAGGAGATGAAGCAGAAATACGAAGAGCAGGCAAAAACACAAGGTCTTCCCTTCAAACAGATTCAGCGCGAGCACTACCTCATCGGGATGATGAAGATAAATTTTTTAAAACGACTCGAAAGCTCAATTGAATCGTTTGAAATCTCGATGGACAGAACAATTCAGAAAATCGAAAAGCTTGAAAAGAGAATCAATGAGTTCCTGAAATTACAAAATGGGGCGCAGGAGAAAACGCTGGAAGCATTGGAGCCTGATGAAGATGAAGTTGGGGAAAATGGAGATGACCAGGAGCAGTGGCAGGTCGGTAAGAAACTCAAATTCGATCTAGCGGATCTTCGCCTTAATGATTGGCTCAATGATCTTGGAAAAGACAGGGAAGCTCTAAATGAACTTTATAATACAGCGGTTGCCGTAACGCCTGACCGGGATGCAAAGCTGAAAGAACTAAAACAACTGATAGAGAAAAAGATCAATCAGCCGCTGAATGGAAATAACAGAAAAATAATCGTATTCACCGCCTTTGCCGATACCTCACTTTATCTCTATGAGTGCATAAAAGATTGGGTTAAGAAAGACCTGGGACTGGAAATTGCTCTGGTAGCCGGAAGCTTCACGAAGACCACATTCGGGAGAAACGAATTTTCAAATATCCTTTCAAATTTCTCGCCTATTTCAAAGAACCGGGCAAAGATGAAATCGATGCCGCAGGAAGGTGAAATAGATATTATTATTGCCACCGACTGTATCAGCGAAGGGCAGAACCTCCAGGAT
Organism: Desulfobacterales bacterium; assembly: GCA_030689795.1. Classification (GTDB taxonomy): domain Bacteria; phylum Desulfobacterota; class Desulfobacteria; order Desulfobacterales; family RPRI01; genus RPRI01. The sequence continues at coordinate 2,671 of JAUYEO010000357.1, forward strand.
TGCGATTATCTCATTAATTATGACATTCACTGGAATCCTGTCCGCATCATTCAGCGGTTTGGGCGTGTCGACAGAATAGGAAGCAGGAACACCAGGATTCAACTTGTAAATTTCTGGCCGACAAAAGACCTTGACAACTACATCAACCTGAAAGAACGTGTTGAAGCGCGCATGGCGCTTGTGGATGTCACCGCAACAGGGGAAGATAATATCTTAAACACCGCTCAGATTGAAGAACTGATTGAAGAAGATCTGAAGTTTAGAAACCGGCAGTTGAAAGAACTGAAAGACGAGGTGCTCGATCTGGAAGATATGAGTGAAAGCGTCTCGCTTACAGATTTTACCCTCGACGATTTCAGAATTGAGTTGATGAACTTCATGGAGAACAACAGGAAGAAACTGCAGGAAGCTCCGTTCGGCTTATATGCCGTAGCGCCTTCACCTTCAGGCGTAAATTCACATCATCTCGAATCGAACCGTTTTTCGGCGGCGGAAAAAGAGATAATAAAGCCGGGCGTGGTTTACTGCCTGAAACAAAAAGGTGATACCGGCGGCAATGAAGAGATAAACCCCCTTCAGCCTTATTTTCTGGTTTACATCCGCGAAGATGGCGTAGTCCGTTTCAATTATACCAACGCAAAGCAGATTCTGGAGATTTACCGCCTGATGTGCCAGGGCAGAAAGGAACCTTTTGAAGAGCTTTGCGGGATGTTTAATGCCGAAACGAAGCAGGGAAAGGATATGGAGAAATATACCGGGCTGCTTCGTCAGGCCATTGACGAAATCTGTCGTGTATTTAAAAAGCGCAGCGCCCAGAAGTTGACTACCGATCGGGGGGCATTGCTTATTCCGAAATCAAAACAGATAAATGATATGAATAACTTTGAGCTGGTTACCTGGCTGGTGATAAAATAGAATAAGAAAGTTGGATGCAATTTAAAGAAACTGACGACAGGTGAGTAATGAATCGAAAAGAACTTGTCCGCAGACTTAGACTGCCGGAATGGGATGACCTTGAAGCAAAGGAGGCCAGAAAAGACCTTCCGAAGGACATCTGGAAAACGGTAAGCGCCTTCTGCAATACCAACGGCGGAGTCATCGTGTTCGGGGTCAGGGACCTGGGCAAGGGCAGCCTCGAAATCACCGGGGTCGAGAATGCCGACAAAATCCAGAGCGATTTCATCACTACCTTGAGAAGCGGCAAGTTCAATATTCAACTCTCATCAAAGGGATATCTTTTTACCATCGAAGGCAGGAAGATCATAACTTTCAGGCTTCCGCCAATGCCCCGGCAAGCGAAACCCGTGTACTATAATGAGGATATCCGCAATACCTACGTCCGGCAAGGGGCAACAAATCAAAAAGCGAGCAAAGATGAGATCGTCCGTATGCTACGGGAGGCATCGGAATTCAGTTCCGATTCAATGCTGATCGCAGGTGCGGGTATCCGGGAGATAAACCGGGAAACATTAAGGACCTATCTCCGCTATCTGAAAATCCAGAACCAGGAACATCCCTTCATCGCTCTCAAGGATGAGCAGGTCCTTGAAAAGTGCGGCGCTATGAAGGAAGGGACCCTTACCATGTCCGGGCTTCTCCTGTTCGGAAAGACGGAGGCCATAGTGAGCCGTTTTCCCGCCTACGGACTTAGCGTCTTTCGCATGAGCGCCATGAACGGCAGTACAGCCAGTGATCGCCGCTGGGATGACCGCAAAATTTACGAGGAGAATCTGATCCGGACATTCTTTGCTGCTATGGACTACCTCAAGAAGCATGTGTCCGTACCATTCGTCATGTCGGCGGACGGTGTAAGCCGAACAGAAAATGTGCCACAGGTTATCGCTGTACGGGAAGCCGTCGTCAATCTCCTTGTCCATCGCGATTACTTCGATAACGGCCAGGCGGCCATACGGATTCATGATGACCGGATCGTTTTCAGAAATCCCGGAGCAGCGCCTTTTCCCATCGAGGAAATTCTGAGCGGCTGCGAATCGGTGCCGAGAAACCCCACCATCGCCAGGGTTTTCAGGCTGCCCGGGTGGGCCGAGATCGCCGGCAGTGGAATGATGAAAATATTCGATAACTGGCGGGCGGCAGGATACGTACCCCCGGTCATCAGGAACAACGAGCCGACACATTGGTTTACCATCGAGTTCCACGAAAAGGCGGTGGGGCATGAGGAAGCGGTCACGAGCCTGGTCGAGACCACCCAGAAAAGCACCCAGAAACAGCGAATAATTCTGGGGAAAATGACGGGGAAAATGACGGGGAAAATGACGGGAAAAATTCTCTTGTTGTTACAAGATAATCCTGCCTTATCCATTCCCGAACTTGCTGAAAAATTAGGAAAGTCGGAAAGGACAATAGAACGAGCTATCCGAAAGTTACGTCAGTCTGAGCTGTTGAAACGCATTGGTCCGGCTAAGGGTGGATACTGGGAAGTTCTAAAAGGAGCGGGTAATGAATGACGCAGGAGTGAAACAAAAAATTCGCATTGCAATTCAGTCGTTCAATAAACACGATCTTACAACTGCGTCTTTGGAACTTTTTAATACTCTCGGTTACAACACCGAACGCCAGTCGCCGCTGGATAAACCGACCCGTGAAGCTTTTAAAGAGTCGTTTATTGACCCCGATTCAAAATTCAATGGAGAGAAAGCCCTGTTTAAGGACTGGGAATATGTTGACCTGCTTTTTCAATTGTCAAAACAAGAGATAGAATCCACCTTTAAAAACAACAGCCCTCAAAAATCATTCGAGTTTAACGAAAAACCTGACGGATATCAAAAAACAATAATCGAATCCTATCTTTTCTTCTGCATTGAATTGAAGAAAGACCAATATACCCGCACTGAACTGAGCCGCATCACCCGTGAAGTGAACCGCCTGTTTCCCATGCCGGTAATGATTCTTTTTAAGACCGGCGGCTCTCTTACTCTCTCCGTTATCAATCGCAGGCTTCACAAAAAAGATGAGAGCAAAGATGTCCTTGAAAAAGTTACTCTCATCAAAGACATTCGGATAGAAAATCCCCACCGGGCGCATATCGAAATCCTGTTTGACCTTTCATTTGATGAGCTCTTGCGCAAACGCGGCTTCACCAACTTTGTTGAACTTCACAATGCCTGGCAGAAAACGCTGGATACCAAAGCATTGAACGAAAAGTTCTACCGGGAGTTGTTCAACTGGTATTTGTGGGCAGTACAAATTGTCCGGTTCCCGAAACCAGCTTCAGATCCCACCGACGATAAAACGCATGCATCCACCAGTGTTATCCGCCTCTTGACACGCCTGATATTTATTTGGTTTATCAAGGAAAAGAACCTGATTCCAGATGATTTGTTCAATAAAAACCGGCTTGTGAATATTATAAAATCCTTTGATCCGAAGAGCCAGGATAGCTCCACCTATTACCGGGCAATTTTGCAAAACCTGTTTTTTGCCACTTTGAATACAGAGATGAACCGGGACAGGCCAAGCATCCGGAGATTTATCACCAAAAACCGGGGGCCGAAAGCAGTTACGGAAAATTATATGGATCACAGGGTTTACCGCTTTGCCGAATATTTTACAGATACGACGCAAGCAATCCGTTTGTTTGAGCCCATCCCCTTCTTGAACGGCGGCCTTTTCGAATGCCTGGATTATCCGAAAACCGGTAATGATCCGGAAAAACGGTATGACGGTTTTTCTGAAACTTCCTCAAAACAGGCTGATGTGCCGAACATGTTATTTTTCGGTCAGGCTGATAATCTGGATTTCAGCGACGATTTTGGCGGCGACAAAAAGAAATCGCGTGAAAAAGCTACCGGAATCATCGAAATTCTGAGCAGCTACAAATTCACCATTACGGAAAACACGCCGCTTGAGGAAGAAATTGCCCTCGACCCTGAATTGCTGGGCAAGGTGTTTGAGAATCTTCTGGCCAGCTATACGCCGGAAACACAGACAACAGCGCGTAAACAAACCGGTTCATTTTATACTCCGCGTGAAATTGTAGACTACATGGCGGATGAAAGCCTAAAGGCTTATCTGGAGACCCGGCTGATTGATGAGCGCGAGAGGCATTTAAACGATGTTCTGGCAAATCCGGAGTCGCAAACCGATATTTTCGGAAACAAAAAGCGTTCTCAGCCAAAAATCGCTTTTACGATTAAAAGGCTACATAAGAAAAATAAGGATCAGATTCGCGATCAGTTGGAGCAGTTATTCGACTATACCGCTACAGATAATCCTTTTTATAAAAATGAAATGGACACGGATCACCTGATCCGCTTTATCAGCGAATGCAAGATTCTGGATCCGGCGTGTGGTTCGGGTGCATTCCCGATGGGTGTCTTGCATCGGATGGTCAACCTGCTTTCCAAACTCGATCCCAGCAACCGGAAATGGAAGGAAGCCCAGCTCCGCAAGGCCGAAAACGACCAGAATCTGGCCGAGCAGATGGTTGATGACGAAATACGAGCCAAGGCTATTGAAAGCGCAGAGCAGCGTATCGAATACATCCGGCAGTCCTTTGAAGATGAACATCATGAACTGGATTATCTCCGTAAGTTGTTTTTGATCGAAAACTGCATCTTTGGTGTGGATATCCAGCAGATTGCCGTTCAGATCAGCAAGCTGCGGTTTTTCATATCCCTTGTGGCAGAGCAGACGGTGGATGATGCCAGACCGAACCGGGGTGTAATTTCCCTGCCCAATCTGGAAACCAAGCTGGTTGCAGCAAACACGCTCATAAAACTCGGAAAAGAAGAGGGAGGGTTGCCGTCTCCAGCAGGCATTAAAATCAAAGACCAATTGAAACAGATACGGAAGAAAATCTTTTTTGCCCGAAGATACACTCAAAAAAAGAACTTAAAAGATGAAGAAAGACAGAAGCGGGATGATTTGAAAGGCGCTCTGAAAAACGGCTTTGGAGATGTTGCATCGGAACAACTGGCCGAATGGAATCCTTTTGATCAGATCCATTCAGCGGTTTTTTTTGAACCTGAATGGATGTTTGGCCTGACAGACGGCTTTGATATTGTCATCGGCAACCCGCCGTATGTGCGGCACGAGTTGATAAAAAAGCTGAAACCAGACCTGAAGGAGCAATATAAATCATGTTACACCGGCACATCAGACCTGTACGTGTATTTCTTTGAGCAGGGGATTAATTTGCTGAAATCGAAAGGCATACTTACCCTGATAACATCCAATAAATATTTTCGTTCCGACTATGGCGAAAAACTGAGGACTTTTCTAAGAACCAAAACCCGCATCCTTCAATTGATTGACTTTGGCGATGCGCCCGTATTTACCGCTATTTCATATCCCAGCATCATCATTGCCCAAAAGGCAGCAATCGCCTCTATAACCGGAGCATCCAAACGTTTTCAGGAGAAACATCAGGGTATAAAGGCTACCGTTCCAGATCATAGCGTCCGGGTTCTGAACTGGGACGCGGGTTTGCCTATTGCCGAATTTCCGGATGTTTTTATCTCCCGTAGCTTTGAATTGCCTCAGGAAGCGCTGAAGCCGGAAGGCTGGCAGATTGAATCTCCCATTAAACTCAGTTTGCTTGAAAAGCTTCGCAGCACTGGTAAAACGCTGGAAGAGTTTTGTGATGGACGAATTTACTATGGAATTAAAACAGGGCTGAATGAAGCATTTGTTGTGGATCGCGCCACAAGGGACAGGCTTATTGCAGAGCGTCCATCTTCTGCTGAAGTATTAAAGCCACTGCTTAGAGGGCAGGATGTCAAGCGGTGGCAGATCAATTTTTCAGAGTTATACCTGATAAAAATCGAATCTTCTCAACAGATAAATCACCCATGGTCCAATAAATCCATTCCAGAAGCAGAGAGCATTTTCAAAAATACCTATCCGGCAATTTATAAGCACTTGCAACATTGGAAGGACCGTTTGGTTAATAGAGATGATCAAGGGAAATATTATTGGGAACTACGTTCCTGTTCTTACTGGAAAGAATTTGAAGGACCAAAGATTATCTGGGGGAATCTGGGTACGGAACCAGGCTTTTCTTTTGACGATTCAGGTTTCCATGTGAATGCACCAGCGCCGTTTATTGTTTCTGGTAGCCTGTATTTACTTGGAATTTTGAATTCCCGAATCTGTCACTACCTAGTTTTTAATAGTGCCGCCGGGCGTCAGGGCGGCTTTGTCGAGTTCAAACCAATGTATATTTCACCGCTACCGATTCCTGAACCGCCTGAAAACGAAAAAATTTCCGGGATAGTCAGACAGATTCTATCAAAAACCCGAGACAATCAAAATTCAAATATTCTTTCCTTTGAAGCCAGTCTGGACGCCCACGTCGCCCATCTCTATCGCCTCACGGCTGAAGAATATGACCTGATCCTCTCCGATCTTAAACTATCTGAAGATTTCCGAACTGCCTGCAGGGATGCTTTCGGGGAAACTTGTCAAACAAATGGCGGCCGGACACGGCCGGGTACAGGCAAAAGAATTGAAATTGAACTTTGAAATATGGTCAACTTATATATTGATGAACCCTATACCTACGTCCCCTATACCTATACCCCTCGTCCCCTATACCCCACGGAACTGCCACGCGTTTGCTTACAGTCGCAGTAGGTTTTTTCGGTACTCATCGTGTAATGATGATATCTCAGAACCTGTCGCACCTTATCTATAAATTTTATTTGGGGATCTGGTGTAAATTTATTCTTGATGGACCCGTAAAAAGTCGAAATATGCTCACTTAATGAGCTTTTTGGGGATTTTTAAGTCACTTCGCTAAATCATCCGCCAGAATTATGGCGGATGATTTTTAACGCTCAGTTCCTTAAAAATCTA
>JAUYEO010000368.1 GCA_030689795.1 Desulfobacterales bacterium
AAGAGAACATGTTGGAACTTGCCGGTATTGGAACAGAACTCGATCTTACTCAGGAGATCCTGGACAAGGTTGTAGCCGATCTTTTGAAATAACTGAGTTATTTTAATGAATCTGTACCAGTCACATGCAGACATAAATATAAAACTGCCGCTGGGAAAGGCCGGATATATCAGCAAGGGAATTACCGATATAAGGATTTCCGGAGTCCCTGATCCTGAATGCAGACGGATGCGCTATCCCAGAATCGGCATATATGCCGGTACCGGCACTTCCCACTCCTGGTTGTGGTTTGTCGACATGTTCGAGCGAATGGGCTTTCATGCCGTCTCGGTCCTGGATGCACCTGCGGTGCGCTCCGGGCGGCTTCAACAGATGGACGTTTTGGCGGTATCGGGAGGCGACACGGTGGCCATTGCCGAAGCTCTGGGAGAAGACGGCGCGCGGCAGCTGGCGGCGTTTATCACGGGCGGGGGCGTTTATCTGGGTGCTTGCGCAGGAGCTTACCTGGTGATGAATTCTTCCAAGCCGCATTTATGCCACTTTAACTTTGCCGCCGTGAAGATCACGAATCTCAGCAAACGGCTGCCAATGTGTCACGGCATGCCGCATAAGTTCTCGATTGCCTATGGATGCGACCATATCTTTCATCCGGTAAGAGAGGCCGTCGGCTTGCGATTGACCGGCGCGCCGCCGTTTTCAGGCGAGCCGGCGCTTCTCGCACCATTGTACGGCGGCCCGGGAATGCTTGCGCCGCCGGAGGCCCAGGTTCTGGCCCGCTACGATCATTTTACGGATAAAACCGTATTTCTGGTGGATAAAGACCTGGCTGAGGAGACCTTGATTTCTACCGCTGCGGCGCTGAGAGTTCCCATGGGGAACGGACAGATGTATCTTTTCGGTCCGCATTTCGAGCATCCGCATTACCCCCGGGCCAACCGCCTGGTGGCGGATGCCGTTTACCGGGATAGCAGACGAAATCCCGATGGGTGCTCACCGGTTGCAGAGGATGGGCAGCTTCTCTCGGCATCCGAAAGCGCGAATCTTATTCACTCGCTTCGGCGGGAATTGAGTAATTCCAGAATTGTTGCCGCCGGCCTTGAAATGCTTCCGGTGCGATGGCTGATCGGCGCCAAGATGTACGAACCGGAAAAGATAAGAGTATTTCTCGATGCCATGTGGCGCCGTCTAAAGCCCCTTGAAAAAAGAGATCGGATTTGGGCGCGGGCGGGAGCGCCGGATTTACTAATGGCCGATGCCTGCGAGACCACCGCATTGCTTCGGCGGCTTAAAAACGAAATTGATCAGGAAAGCGTCACGGACCCGATTGCCCGAACGCTTTTTAATCTGCTGCACCGAAACACCATGCGGTTTTTCGAACTTTATTTTCAAACCATATCAAACAACCTAACCCCGATAGGAGCAAAGATTGAATCGTCATATCCTCCAAAGCGGTTTTCGTAAGATTTATCGCCTGTACTTTGGAATTGCGCTTGCGGCCACAGCCCTGATCCTGATCGGGATTTGCGGGAAAGCGGGCGCCGCGATATTACCGCCTTCAGGCACGGGATCTGACTGGTTTATCGACATGAACCGGTTTGCCCTTTCGGCCCATGCCGCACTCAAATGCGACGATTGCCATGGTTCGATGACCGAGGACGGCCTGAAGCATACGGATGAGAAACGACCGGATTTTTTAAAGCAATCCGCCACCCGCGCCTATGATTACGCGCGTTGCAGAAGATGCCATGAACTCTCCTTTAAACGCTATCTCGAAGGCGGCCATGCCAAGGCGCTTCGTGAAGAGAAAGACCCTTCCAAAGAGAAGAAGCAGGTCACCGGGGAAAAGATCATGGCGCCGACCTGCGGGGAGTGCCACGCATCCCACTACGAGCGCTCCGGCCTTTCCCGGGTGGCGGTGGGCCAACGGATGCTTGGGGCTTGCGCAAGCTGCCACCCGGCCAACGCCGCCAGCTACCGTAATAATATTCATGGGCGGGTGGGGATCGATCTGGGCAATCCAAAGGCGGCCTTCTGCACCGACTGCCATGGCGCACATACCGTGGATTCTCTGAAAAATCCGCAAACCGCGCTATTGGCCTGTAAGCGGTGCCATCCCAAGGCTGAAACTGAGTTTACCGGCATTGTCATCCATGCCTCACTGGAGAGCGTGCCTGCGGCCGATGCGCCTAAAAAAGCCGAAGTAATATGGATCCATCGCATACGCTGGATTGCCCTGGCGGTGTTAGCGCTTTCTCTTGCCTTCTTTGTTGCGCACAGCTTTCTGTGGCTGCTGCGCGAAATTCACGACAAATTGAGGAAACACTGATATGCAGGCGACATCCATCACCCCGGACGCACCGATTCGTTTTTCCGTTCTTCACCGGCTTTTGCACCTCGTGGTAATGTTCGGATTCACCGGGTTGGCCGTCACCGGACTCTCCCTGGGTCTGAGTTCAACCGCCCCGGCACGCGGATTCATGTGGCTTATCGGCGGCGCCTCCCATGCCGCCTGGCTCCACCGCTGTTGCGCCGTCGTCACCTATGGATGTGTTGTGATCCACGCGTTCTGGTTCCTGTATTACAAGTTCGGCCTGGCGGGCGCCTGGACGGGCCCGGATTCGATTGTTCCATCGTTGAAAGATCTAAAGGATTTCAAACACCACCTTGCTTATTTCTTCGGCCTGGAAAAAACGCCGCCGCGCTTTGATAAATTCTCCTACATGGAAAAGATTGAATACTGGGCGCTTTTTATCGGTATGAATACCATGGGCATTACGGGCCTCGTGCTGTGGTATCCCGAGTGCTTTACCCGGTATCTTCCCGGATTTTTTGTAAACCTCGCCCAAGTTCTTCACTTCTATGAGGCCTTACTGGCGATAGTGGTGAAGTTTTTTATTCATATCGGCATGGTCCATTTTCGTCCGGAAATCTATCCGGCCGATACGAGTATTTTTACCGGCAGGAGCCACACGGAGTAGGCAGGCATGGTTGCAACCGGCCAATATATGAACTGTTTAGTGTCCATCCGGAAAAATAACTTGGACACCTGTAAGTTTCCAATTCGGAAATAGGCAATTTTGGGCAAGCTCAAGGAAATCAAGGGATTGCGCGGAGACATACGCATTGTATGTCGCACAAGCAATCCCGCAGATTGACAAAGAGATCGCACAAAAGGGCCATTTCCGGATGGAAACTATTTAATGGCAAGAGAGGAATCATTTATTCGATGAGCGCAAAAGGTTGGATGGGCACGGCAATCGCCGGCGCCGTTATCATACTCATGGGGCTTGCCGGATTATCTTTGGTGAGCGCTGAAACGGACGCCCTTGAAACCGGCAAGCCGGTCTGCCTGGATTGCCACAGACAGCCCAATATCCATACCAACGAAGGCGTGGCGACGGCCAATGCCTTTTGCAACGGATGCCACGCAAAGCCTGAATGCCGCCGCACGGTGGACGGAAAAGCGGTCTCGCTTCAGGTGCCCGTGAGCGCCGCCAAGGAGAACCCGCATCACTATTCGGCATGTATTCAATGCCACACGGATGTGGCCCGCTCTCCCCACAAAAGCCAAACCGGGGCGCAGTGCCGGGTCTGTCATTCGGTGCATGGCGAGGGCACGGCCCATGCGCCGCATCTGCGGGTCGATTGTCAGGCTTGTCATTTCAAATCCAAATTCGTTGAGCTCGATCCTAAAAACAGTAATGTCAAGCTGGCCCACATCGATCTCGAATCCAAGCCGATAAGTCTTGCGGATCACACTCTAACAGATGTGAACGATTTGAAATCATGCGAAAAATGCCATTTCAGCGACAATCGCATTGGAGCCCCTGCTGCGGTTCTGCCTTCAAAAAGCGCCCTTTGTATTCTCTGCCATAATTCACCCCTATCCATGGGCCATCCCATCTTCGGCGCGGCATTCTTTATTTTCCTTGTGGGCGTTCTTGCCACCCTGCGATTCTGGTATCTTGGCAGTGTCCATGGTGAGGAAAACTCTCTCCACCGTAAGATCAGTTTAAGTTCCGAAACCATTTGGAACATTATTTTTTCAAGACAGATATTTTCCTTATTGAAGATGGCTGTTCTGGACATTATTTTCCAGAGAAGAATTCTTAAAGAGAGTGTCGGACGATGGTCCATGCACTCATTGATTTTTACCGCCATTTTAATACGCTTTCTGTTAAGCCTTTTCACCGCCGTCATTTTTTATTTTCATCCCAATGGGGATTGGGCGCCGGCATTAATAGACAAGAACAGTCCATTCACTGCGTTTACCAACGATCTTCTGGGGCTGTTCATTCTTCTGGGCATCCTGTGGGCCGTGGTTCAAAGGTTCATCATTAAGCCTGTTCATGTTGCCACGGAAAAGCAGGATAATATAGCTCTTTTGATTATCGGGACACTGATTCTTCTCGGCTTTTTTCTTGAAGGCGCACGAATACTGGTTACCGGAATCCCTGCTGAAATGGCGGGCTACTCCTTTATCGGATATCCCCTGTCAAAGATATTATCCATCTTCGGATTGAGTTGGAAATCCATTTATCCATACATGTGGTATGCACATGGAATCGTCGGCGCACTGTTCGTGGCCTATCTGCCATTCGGTAAAATGCGGCACATCTTCAATACTCCTCTTACTTATATTCTGGAAGAGGTGTCCGGTGTCAGGAAGGAGAAACGAATATAACAAGGGAGCCAATTGCAAAAGTCCTAAAAAGAGAAGAATTTGTCATTCCCACGAAAGTGGGAATCCAGTCTTTTCAATATGTTGCAAAAATTCCTGGATTCCCGTTTGCACGGGAATGACGACTTTTGCAATTGGCTCAAGGGTTTATTTTTAAAAAGGTACTGAAAATGATCACAGTGGAAGAAAAAATATCTGACGGCAAACCGGAAAAAACAGACAGCAGGGAAGAAGTCAGACAGATACCCATCCACACTCTGGATATAAAACGGTTGATTGAGCTTGACGCCTGCACGCGATGCGGTGAATGTCTCTCCTTGTGTCCCGTATATGATCAGGACTCCAGAGAGGATATCGTCCCCCGGCGCAAGGTCATCGATTTTTTGAAAATTGCCAGGTCTCAGAATGGATTTCTCGCAAAAATCATGAAAAGTGAGAAGATCGGGGAATCGTTTAAGAAAGTGATCCGCAGTCTGTTTGGCTATCAGGAGGTGACAGAGGAACAGATTAAAGCGTTTGTCGCCAATTTGTATGAGTGTTCCACCTGTGGCCAGTGTGAAGTGGTCTGCCCGGCTCATATCGATACGGTAAATCTCTGGGAAGATTTGCGAAGACTGATTGTCAGTGCGGGATACGGTCCTTTGGAGCCCCAAAAGGTCTTACGAAAAAGTGTCATGACCTATGACAACCCGTGGCAGCAACCCCGAACAGGCAGAACCAAATGGTCGCGGCGGGCTAAAAAGGACAATCTCATCACCGAGGAGCCCAGGGAAATTATCAAATCAAAAGGCAAGGTGCTGCTTTTTTTCGGATGCACGGCATCCTATGATGCCAATGTCAAGCAGGTTGCTATTAATACCATAAATATTCTTGAAGCACTGAATATCGATTACGGGGTTCTTGGTAAAGACGAAAAATGCTGCGGAAGCGTGCTGCTCAGAATGGGAGATCCGGAGCATAAACGGCTTTTTCAGGAGAATATTGACCAGTTCAACAGCCTGGGCATTGAAACGCTGATCAGTTCATGTTCCGGCTGTTTTAAAACCATCATGCAGGATTACCCTAAAGTTGGCAAATTGAATTTTGAAGTCCTGCATACCGTGGAATATCTGGCACGGCTGTTAAAGCAGGGCAAACTAACATTCCTCCATCAGGTCAACAGAACCTGCACCTATCATGATCCCTGCCATCTAGGCAGGGCGACCGGCGGGTTTGATGCGCCGCGATTTATAATGAATTCCATTCCAGGGCTCAAACTGATTGAAATGCCTAGAAATAGAGAATATTCACGCTGTTGCGGAGCAGGCGGTGGATTAAAGTCAGGGTATCCGGACATCCAGAGCAAGATGGCCCAGAGGCGGGTGAAAGAAGCTGAAGAGACGGGTGCTAAAGAGCTGGTTTCATGCTGCCCCTTCTGCTATCAGGGGTTGCAGGTCGGCATCTCTTCATTGGGATCTGACATCGTTATAAAAGACATGTCCGCTTATATTGCAGAATCGCTCCTGGGAGATGATGTTTTTGAAAGAGCAGATGAGGATGCAGCCGCCAAAAAGAAGAAAAAAGAAGAGGCGCAACTCTCCGGGGAAGATGAGAAAAAGGCTAAAGAGGCGGCAAGTGACGACTGATGTGTATACAAAATTCACCTATTGGATGGATAAACAAACTTTTCTTGTTCTGCACAAAACTTTGTCAGAAATGGAGATTTCGTTGCATGAAACCAGAAAAGCTGTCTGCCTCCCCTTGTCCGGCAAAATTGCTTTGGGCTATGTGACACCGGAAGCATGGTCGAACTTTGATATCTGCAAAAGGCAACTATCCTGGTACAGCAGATCTCAATTTGCGGGCAGATATCTATTAATCAGTGGAACGGATATCAACGGATACGGCTTTGATTTGAAACCATCAACC
>JAUYEO010000328.1 GCA_030689795.1 Desulfobacterales bacterium
AACTTACTAACAATTGTTCAAAAACTACCACACACCATTTCCGGTGTCAAGTTGTTTGCCTTTTCACAGAGATGCGTTAAAAATTGATTTGCAGAAATACCTGTAAAAATATAGAAAAGAAAAATGAGACTATTTTTTATCGAAGAATCCGAACTCTCCGGGCCAAATCCTTTGGTAAGAGGAGTTGATGCCCATCATATTATAAATGTTCTTCGATTAAAAACCGGCGACAGAATTGGGCTTTTTGACGGAACGGGGAAACAGTACGAAGCAAGGATATCCGCTTTGTCTTCAGCGAAGATTGAAGTTTCTGTTCTCGGGTCTTCCGATCCCGGTGTCGAATCTCCTCTTGAACTGGTTGTTGCCCAGTCTTTTCTTAAAGAAGGCAAAATGGACGATCTTGTCCGCAAGCTTACCGAACTCGGCATTTCGAGGTGGATACCATTTATATCCGAACGTTCGGTGCCGAGGCCGGATGACAAACGTATTCTTGCCCGGACAAATAGATGGGAGAAAATTGCAAAAGAGGCCGCCAAACAGTGCAAACGCGTCAAAATAACCGGAATAGGGAAGGCGGTTTCATTTGAAGATATTATAGCTCTTGAAAAAGATTTCGATCTTAAAATATTGTTCTGGGAAAATGAAAAAAATCTTCTTGATCCAAAGAGCCTTGCTGCCGGGCGTGGTGACCTGAAAAAAATTCTTGTGATGTTCGGGCCTGAAGGAGGTTTTGCGGCTAATGAAATTGAAAAGGCAAAAGAGAGCGGATTTATAACAGCCGGCATCGGCCCCCGTATTCTTAAAGCGGAGACAGCCGCTGTCTGCGCATGTGCCCTGATGCAATTTCTTTTCGGGGATATGGGAAAAAATCTTGACAAGGGTGAGGGGTTAAAATAAATAGGACTCCTGATTTTTAACATGAGCCCTTTGAAGAACATCCAATTTTGACCAAGTACAAGGAAGGCGATAATTTTAACCACAGGAATACATTGAGTATTTCGAGGATTGAAATTTGAGCCTGACGCAGTAATCGGGCAAAAGGGGGTGTTATGCAATGGTCTCAACAGGCCGAGGTAGCTCAGTCGGTAGAGCAGCGGACTGAAAATCCGCGTGTCGGCAGTTCAATTCTGTCCCTCGGCACCTCCTGTAAATTAAAAGGCTTGGCCTGATTCATGCCAAGCCTTTTTGTTTTTAAAAACGATGTTTGAATTTATCCCAAAGCGTGCTATTTTTCAGGTCTGGAAGAAACTTAAAATTGAAGGCCGGAATGGATATCTTTCAAATTATTAAGCTTGCCGGACCCGTTATCGGAGCTTATCTGCTCGGTTCCGTTCCTTTCGGACTGATTCTTACAAAAAAATTCGCATCCGTTGACATCAGGGCGGAAGGAAGCGGGAACATAGGGGCAACAAATGTCAGGCGTGTGGCCGGGACGGCTCTCGGAGCCCTGACCCTTGCCGGAGATTTTCTAAAGGGGGTGATTCCCGTATATATTGCCGCGGTACTGACAGGCGATAAAGGATCATGCGGCGAATTTTATATTTCTGTCACGGCAATTGCCGCTTTCTGGGGACATCTTTATCCGGTTTTTCTGAAATTCAAAGGCGGGGGGAAAGGGGTCGCAACGGCTGCCGGTTGCTTTCTTGTAATCTCGCCGCTGTCGTTTCTTGCGGCAATAATGCTGTTTGCAGTTGTAGTTTTTTTTTACAGGCGCGTTTCCGCCGGATCTCTTGCGGCTTCAGCTCTTCTTCCTTTTGCGGTATGGGTTGCAAACCACTCCGTTTTCTATACCTTTTGTGCCGTGATTATTTCGGCATTCATATTTTTCCGCCACAGGGAGAATATCAAGCGTCTTATTTACGGCACCGAACCGGAAAGATGAGAGGGGGACGCAGATTTTCGCCGATACCCGCAGATAACTATTTTCTCAAATTATCAAATGCCTTACGTTTCACTTTCGCCTCACGGCTTTAGTTCTTTATATTGAAAATCCTGGCAATCTGCGTTCATCTGCGTCCCAAAAGGAAATTCCTATACAATCAAGCTCAGTGTGCTTCCGCCCAGTTTCTGCCTGACGAGATGTTTACCTTGAGAGGAACCTTGAGATTCCATACTCCTTCCATGATGTCTTTCACAAGCCGGCTTACCGCGTCAAGCTCTTCAGGCGGCACTTCAAAAACAAGCTCATCATGGACAGAGAGCAGCATCGCGGTCTTAAAACCTCTTTCATCGATAGCCCTGTCTATATTGATCATCGCAACCTTTATAAGATCGGCCGCCGTTCCCTGTATCGGAGTGTTAACGGCGATGCGTTCCGCCGCAGCCCGTACAATTTTATTGGAACTGTCTATATCGGTAAGAAGTCTGATACGCCCGAGAAGTGTGCCGGATTTTTTGTTCTCGAAAGCCTCTTTTTTTGTCCGGTCGATAAATGCCCTTACTCCTTTGTATCTCGCAAAGTAATTGTCTATGTAAGTCTGGGCCATCTTCTGGCTGATGCCAAGCTCCTTTGAAAGGCTGAAAGCGCCCATTCCGTAAATGATGCTGAAATTTATTATCTTTGCCTGCCTTCTTAACTCCGGCGTTATAAATTCCGGAAAAACCTGGAATACCTCGGTTGCCGTTCTCGTATGAATATCCTCATCTTCTGAAAAAGCCTTTATAAGAATTTCATCATCAGAGCAGTGGGCAAGTATTCTGAGTTCTATCTGAGAATAATCGGCTGAAAGGAGGCGCCATCCCTTTTGAGGTATGAAGGCGCTTCTTATCTCTTTTCCCTCATCGGTTTTTATCGGAATATTCTGCAGGTTCGGATTGGAACTGCTGAGCCGTCCAGTCGCGGTGACGGTCTGGTTATATGACGTATGCACTCGTCCGGTTTCAGGATTCATCATTTCTATCAGGGCATCGGCGTATGTTGATTTTAATTTGGAAAGCGTTCTGTGTCTTAATATCAGCGCCGGCATTTCATGCCTTGAAGCAAGCTCAGTAAGCACATCCACATCGGTTGAATATCCCGTCCTTTTTTTTGTCTTCTTCATAACGGGAAGCGACAGTTTTTCAAAAAGAACCTCTCCCAGCTGCTGCGGCGATTTTATGTTGAATGTCATGCCTGCGAGCGAGTATATCCTGCCTTCAAGCTCTTCTATCTGCGCTTCAAAATGTTTGGAAAGCTCGCGAAGCCTCTGTGTGTCGACACATATGCCTTTCATCTCCATCTTCATGAGAACGGGTATAAGCGGCATTTCAACATTCTCAAAAAGATCCTTTACCCCGATATTCGAAAGCTTCGGCAAAAGCACATCATGGGCCATAAGGGTAATGTCGGCATCTTCACAGGCATAAGATACGGCCTTTTCTACAGGAACACCCGCAAAACCCGAATCCGGCTTTTTCCCTGCCGTCTCTTCGAAGGTGATTTTTTTATGGCCCAGAAAATCAAGCGCTATCTGGTCAAGGTTGTGTGCGCGCTTGGAGGGATTTATTAGATAGGATGCCACCATCGTATCAAAGGAGACTCCGGCAAGCCCGACTCCATGCCGTTTTAATACCATCCAGTCATACTTTATATTCTGACCTATCTTTTTTATGGCAGGATTTTCAAAAACGCTTTTAAGTTTAAGGAGCACTTCCTTCCGGTCAGGCTGTTCAGGCGCACCTTCATAATTATGGGCAAGCGGTATATAAAACGCTTCGTGGGGTTTTAATGAAAATGAAATTCCAACCAGTTCTGCTTTCATCGGGTCTTCAGATGTCGTTTCTGTGTCAAGGGCAAAATGGTCTGCCGATTCAAGCCTTGAAATTACCGCAGAAAGTGTTTCCATGTCCGGAATCAGCTTATATTCCTTTCCCGAAAGATCTGAAGTGCCGGATACACTCTGCTGAAGCTGCCGAAACTCCAGTTCCTGAAACAGCTCTGATAATCTCTGGTTGTCCGGATTTTTAAAACGAAACGAATCCATGTCAAAATCGACAGGGACCCGTGTATCTATTTCGACAAGCCGCCTGCTTAAAAAAGCCTGCTCTTTAAACTGAATCAGGTTTTCATGCTGCTTTTTCTTTGTGACGGAAACGAGATTGTCGTAGAGATTATTCATGTTCCCGAAAGTTTTTATCAGATCAAGAGCGGTTTTTGGCCCTATGCCGGGCACACCCGGAACATTATCCGAAGTATCTCCTGAAAGCCCCATGACATCTATCATCTGCCGCGGATCAAGTCCGAGCTCTTGCTTCAGAGAATTTAAATCGGTTGTCTTATCCTTCATGGGATCCCAGATAACCGATTTATCCGTCACAAGCTGGAGGAAATCCTTGTCTCCCGTCACCATTACAACAAAAAAGCCTGATTCCTCAGCCCGGCGCGCGATAGTTCCTATAAGATCGTCCGCTTCATACCCCGGCATTTCAATTACGGTAAGGTTAAAGGCCCTTGTTATATCCTTTATATAGGGTATCTGCACCTGCAGATCTTCCGGCATGGGAGGCCGTGTAGCCTTGTATTCTTTGAAAAGAACGTGCCTGAATGTCGGGCCTTTGGAATCAAAAACCATAACCACGTATTTCGGAGCCCAGTCTTCTATGAGTTTGATGAGAATTCTGGCAAATCCAAAGATTGCATTTGTGGGGAGGCCCTTTGAATTGGAAAGGCTTCTTATGGCATGGTAGGCCCGATGAATATACGCGCTTCCGTCAATAAGAAAAAGTGTTTTATCAGGATAGTCGGGTTTTTTTTCCAATATAATTCCTTGGTTATAATCCTAGTTGATCTGCAATTTCAGTCATGGCCTTTATGCTGATTCCTACAAACTCATCAATCGGAATGCCTGTTTTTTCGCACTCCAATATCCTCTCCCTGCTGACCGCACGGGCGAAATGCTGGGTTTTCATCCTTTTTGTAACAGAGCTTACCTTGACGCTTGAAATTTTTTTATCCGGATAAATAAGGGCTGTAGCCACTATCATCCCGGTTATGCTTTCGGCGCAGGTTAATGCGTGCTCGAAAATCGACGAGCGGACAAGGCCAAGCCCTTCAGCATTATGCTTTTTAATAACGTCGGCTATCTCAGGCGAAACACCTTTTTCTTCAAGCATTTTCGCCGAAACTGCGCCATGACTTGCCGAATCCTCGCCCGTAATTTCGTAATCAAGATCATGGAGCAGTCCCGCGATGCCCCACAGATCCAAGTCTTTTTCAAATTTAACAGCAAGTGCTCTCATGATTGCTTCAGACGCAAGGCAGTGAGCGACCAGTTTCTCATTTTTAAGATGCTCCCTTAAAAGGAGGAGGGCATCTTCTCTTGTAATTCCGGCTCCGGACGCATCAGTCATTTTATCTCTCCTGTTATCTCTTTGGTACTTTCAGACAGTTCTGGTTCATTTGGAAGCTGCGCACCATGCCACACCGCGATGATCCAAATGATATTTCCTTTGATTTTATAAAAAAAACGGTAAGGCGGAATGACTATCTCCCGGTAGGGAAGCTCAGGAAATTCCGGAATTACTCTTCCGGATTCCGGAAAGGTTTCAAGCCTGCGAAGGATCTTTTCAGTTCGATCCCTGAAACCGGCTGCCGCTGACGGTTTGTCCCGCCGGATATATTCAATAGCAGACAGAAACTGTGCTCTGGCAGAAGGGGCAAAACGGATTTTTAATTTCACGACGGCTCCCGTGAAAGTAACAAATCGGCATCAGCAAGTACAGCGTCCAAATCATAACCCTCGCCAGTGTCTGTTTCTCTATCTCCTTTAGCCAGAAGACGCAGAAGCTCTTTATCGTGCTCGGATTTTTCATATGCCTCGATACCTATCATAACTGCCGCTGCCCGTCCTCTTTGAGTAATTATGATAGGGGCTTTATTATCCCTTAATTGTTTCAGCACGTTGGCAGCGTCCTGTCTTAAATCGCTTACCGGAAGGATATTCATAAGCTTTCCCATTATGTACCTCCTGTTGTATGTTTACACGTACCACCGAATGTAACATAAAGCAAGCTATTAATATGCCGGAAGCAAAATTTATGAACTCATACAAACATACTCCTTTCCTATCCTTTGATTGAATAATTTAACAGATGTTAAAATTTCAAAAAAACTGATTGACAGGTCTGAAATTTTGTATATATTAGTTCGAAAATTATCGAATTATAAAAGTATCAAATTGAACTTAATAAGGTTTTGTATTTATGGATTCGGCAAAACTGTCAAAAATCATGAAAGCACTTTCAAACCAGACGCGCCTGGAACTGTACCTGCAAATTGCAAAACAGAGCGAAGCCAATTTTGAAACAGGGTGTGAATGTTTGATCACGGACATCGTCGGATCTTTAAGTATCGGCGCCCCGACCATTTCCCACCATTTGAAGGAACTGGCAAACGCAGATCTTATTATTACCGAAAGGCGGGGAAAATTTCTGGCAGCCAGAATAAATAAGGAAACCATTCAGGCGTCAAGCGCGATTTTATCCTTAGTAGAAAAATGACGGCTTCGTAAAAAGTAACAAACAAAATTTTTTTATTCTTACAATTCGATACTTATCAAATTATAAAACTTAAAAAGGAAATATCTTATGGACAACAGACGTACTTTTTTGAAAAAAGGATCATTGGCGCTGCTGGCGTTTTCAACTTCAACATCTCTATTCCCGGTAAGGGTTTGTGCCGGAACGGAAATGACCGTCACCGATCCCAAAACCGCGGCTGTGATTTGGTACAGTCAGACCGGAAACTCCGAAAGAACCGGAAGACTCATCGCGGAAACATTCAACAAAAAGGGACTGAATGTCACAGCGTCCGATTACAGGAATTTTGACCCGGAATCTATCGGCGCCTATGATCTGATAGTCGCCGGTTCCCCTGTGTACTATTATGATGTGCCGGAAAATTTCAAACTCTGGCTCAAAAGTTTGCCCGCAATAACCGGCAAGCCCTTTGCCTCCTATGTCACTTTCGGTGGTCCCGGAGGCAACCAGCACAACACCGTCTGCACCCTGGCGGATCTGCTGGCAGAAAAAGGCGGCGTCCCGGTAGGGATAGAAACCTTCGGCAACATGTCCACCTTTGCCATTACCTGGTCGTACGGAAATGAAGCGCGTGTGCTGGAATACAAACACCTTCCGGATGAGATAGCCTATGACCGGATGCGGGCGTATGCCGGTTTGATATTAGACCGCGTTCACCAGAGGCAGGGCATAGAAATCGATAAAGACTGCGATTTCCGGGAACTGATCAAAAATTCTCCTTCAATATGGGCGACCAAGCTTTTCATATCCAATCATACCATCGACGAATCAAAATGCATCAAGTGCGGCACATGCCTGAAAAAATGCCCGGTGGACGCCATTGATCTTGAAAAAAATCATGTGAATACGGATGCGTGCATCGCCTGCCTGGGGTGTGTCAACAACTGCCCGGCCGGCGCCGTTCACATGGAATTCATGGGCAAAGAAGTTTACGGGTATTATGATTTTCTGGAAAAGAACCAGCTTCAGATACATCTTCCGGAAGAGTTGAGGACTCGGGTTGGAAGCCTTTAGCCGTTTCAGCAATCAATTTATGTTAACAGCTAAGCTACAAACCCTACACCGATCCCCCGGCAACTGATTTGATGCAACACACTCGGAGTGTCTAATCTTGGGATATTCCGGAATTCTCATATTGAACATTAATCGCCAGGCACTTTCAGCACGAACGTCTCGTATTCGCCCCATAAAGCAATCGGATTATAAACTACAAATATAAAGGGGGTTCCCGATATCCATTCTTCAAAATGCTTTGCCTTAATGTTTCGGATTTTAGCAAACTTTGGCCGATGAGTTCTTCTATTTTATTGCATATGGTGAGTTTGCTTTCTAATTCTTGGACGATTTGGACATCGTGTCGCAAATATAGTTAACAATGAATTTTTGGCGCGTGAATGCAACAATAACCTCAATTGTCTTGTTGGGCCAATTCGTTCAGTGTGTCAAGTGCTGACCTCCAAGAGTTCACACAACACGACTCTAACGAAATCCCTAATTCTGATTACTTCTGCCTTTTGTGTTGGGGTATGCGTAGAAACATTGGATCTTGTGTATACAGAGCGCACAAACGTACCGACAGCTGAATCCACGGACTCCGTCGCGGCTTCTGCGGGAGCACTGAGCGCTTTTGTAACGCCTCTTTTATGCAGTACGAAGCGTACCTTCTGCTTCATAGTGGGACCATTGGTGTCAGGTGATTGCTTGAAACCAGGCATCG
>JAUYEO010000332.1 GCA_030689795.1 Desulfobacterales bacterium
TTGAATCCTGATTGTATAAAACTCCATAAAAAGTCGTTCTCACACAAAGATCACGGAGGACACAAAGAAAAATCTGAATGTTTAATAGGTCTTTCTTCGTGACTTTGTGCCTTCGTGGCGAAAAATTGACTTACGATACAGTCACCATTATTTCATGTGAATATTCCTCATCTCCGAACCCGGCACTATGATACGGGAGGCTTCCTGCCGCCTCATTTCATTTGCCCTTTCAACAAGCTTTTCCACAGCCTCATTTACCGCTGCCGGAAATTTTTCCATCGCCTCCTTGAGAGTTTGGGCCTCTATTTCACACTGTATGGGTATAAGCCCTGCCTGCGTCATAAGCTGGGTCTGGGCCATGAAAAATATCTTTCGCTTTTTATCAGGCAAACCATCAGGCATGACCGGCGTAAGCCTCCTTATCGAGCCTGCCTTCAAATCGGTAAAAGATTCTTCAAGATAAAGATTATCCTGATCCATCCTGACATCAATTTTAATGCTCTGTTCGTTGCTCATTTATAATCTCCTTTATCGACGGCTTCGTGATAATTCCATCATTATTAATTTATTTTCTGTTCTCTATATCCAAGCAGCACAAATAATACAAACCGTTTCTGGTCTGATGCCAAAAAAAGCGCATTTCTTGACATGGAAAGCGGTTCATCATATTTAAACACCGGAATCTTTTCATATGAACCGAAACAGCGAGCGAATTAAAAACAGACACTATTCCCTACGGTCGAAGATTTCCCGCAGCTTGCTGCGGGGAGCTTCAATCGTCAACAATTGGAGGGTTATGCCATGGCAGACAAAAAAAGACTCCTTATAGTAGGCGGTGTTGCGGGCGGCGCATCCTGCGCGGCAAGGGCACGGAGACTTTCTGAAGAGGCCGAAATCGTGTTATTTGAACGAGGCCCTTATGTTTCGTTCGCAAATTGCGGACTTCCTTACTATATAGGAAATGTAATTACCAGCGAAGACGACCTCATTGTTGCATCCCCGGAACTTTTTCTTGAGTGGTTCGAAGTTGATGTACGAAATCAGAGCAATGTTCTTTCGGTCAACAGAGAAAAGAAGGAAATTGAGGTAAATGATCTCAGGACAGGCAAGATTTACAGGGAAAAATATGATGCCCTTCTTCTTTCCCCTGGATCAGCGCCTTTAAAGCCGAAACTGGAAGGAATCGATCTTCCGGGAATATTCACACTTCGCAATATCCCCGATACCAGGGAAATCATTAAATGGATTAAAGAAAAAAAAGTTAAAAGGGCGGCTATTGTCGGCGGAGGATTTATCGGACTTGAAATGACGGAAAACTTAAGAAGGCTCGGCATTCATGTCACCATAATTGAAATGCAGCAGCACGTCATGCCTGCCATAGACCCTGAAATAGCAGGATTCATACATAAACATCTTGAGGCAAACGGAGTATCCCTAATCCTCGGTTCCGCTGTCTCCGGATTCAGCAAAGAAAACGACGACTCAATATCCGTAAGGCTTCAATCGGAAAACGCGGTTCCGGCCGACATGGTTATACTCTCAATAGGCGTTCGGCCTGAAATTCAGCTTGCAAAAGATGCGGGACTCTCCATAGGCGATCTTGGAGGGATAGTCGTTGACGAATTCATGCGTACAAGCGACGAAAACATCTGGGCTGTCGGCGATGCCGTCGAAGTAAAAGATTTCTTAACAAATAGTCAAAGCCTTATTCCCCTCGCAGGACCGGCAAACAGGCAGGGCCGGATTGCAGCGGAATCCATATTCGGAACGTCCGATAAAATAAAATCATTCAGAGGCATACAGGCTACCGCCGTTTGCGGTATAATGGGCATGACGATAGCTTCAACCGGTCTTACGGAAAAGGCCATAAAAAGACATGCGAAAAACGGCGTTCACATACCATATGAAAAAATATATCTCCATCCGGATCATCATGCCATCTACTATCCGGACGCAAAAACCATAACCATGAAGCTCATATTCTCCCGAAATGACGGGCGGGTTCTCGGCGCACAGGCTGTAGGCCTTGAAGGAGTTGAAAAGAGAATCGATGTCATTGCGGCAACCATCCAAAAAAACGGAACTGTCTTTGACCTTGAAGAAGCCGAACTCTGCTATGCTCCCCAGTACGGTTCCGCAAAAGATCCGGTAAACATGGCAGGGATGATAGCGGCAAACGTTCTTAAGGGTTATTCTTTTATAAAGCACTGGGAAGAGCTTCCCGGTTCGGACCCTTATATAATAGATGTGCGGGACCCAGCCGAATTTGTGCGGGGACATCTTAACAGCGCAGTCAATATTCCTTTAAACAGCATAAGATTCCGGCTTGATGAAATTCCTGAAAACCGGGATATCTGGCTCTACTGTCTTGTGGGTAAAAGGTCTTATTTTGCTTCAAGAATATTAAGACAAAAGGGCTTTAACGCATGGAACGTTTCAGGAGGATATGTAATGTACAAAGCGGTGAAGAAATTTATGAATCTGCCATAGATTTTTCATTTCCGGCAGCGGTCCAGTTCCATGTCATGTCCTGAAACCGGATCTTCCAAGGGCTCCAGGTGTGTGAATACTGTGACATAAGAAATCGCACCGCGGATTTCAGCTTCCAGTTCCTCGAGCAACTCATGGCCCTGCTGCACTGTCCATGCCCCGGGGACAAGCACATGGACCGATACAAAGCAGCGGGCTCCGGATTGCCTTGTCCGCAGCGCGTGAAACTGGATCCCCCTGCTCTTATATTTATCCAGAACCGTTGTTACTTCTTTGCATTCATTCTCCGGCAGAGCGGAATCCATGAGACCAAGCACCGAATTCCTTACCAGACTGAAGCCTGTCCATACAATATAGCAGGCAACGCAAAGCGCTATAACCGGGTCGAGGAATTGCCGGCCTGTCAGAGCTACTGCGGCCACCCCGCCTATCACGCCTATTGAAGTCCAGACATCGGTCATAAGGTGTTGTGCATCCGCTTCAAGGGTAACGGATTTGTTTTTCTTCCCGGCGGAAAGCAGGGTGCGGGCAACCATAAAATTTATCAGAGTTGCTGCGGCAGATACAGCCAAACCGGCGCAGGCCTGTTCAATCGGCCTTGGATTGATGAGTCTGTTAACCGCCGCAAACCCGATGCCGGCTGCCGCGATGAGAATCAGTACACCTTCCGCGCCGCATGCAAAATATTCAGCCTTGTCATGTCCGAAAAGGTGATCCTCATCAGGCGGACGGGCAGCTATTGTCAGCATGGCCAGCGCTATGCAGGCTCCCAGAAGATTAACCAGTGATTCAGCCGCATCCGAGAGCAGTCCGACCGACCCGGTAAGCAGATATGCAATACTTTTCAATGCTATTGTGGCAATTGCCGCTGCTATCGAAATCCATGCATAGTATGTGAGGGATGAACGTTCCATATTCTGATTTGACCATACGGAATCTATGACGTCAAGCTCAAAATCGGGACTTTGAAAACCACTTTTTTGACTTTTTCCGTCAGATCGCCGTATTTAATCTGGGGCATGTGTCCGTCGCGGGGAAAAAATATTGCAAACCGGTTCGGGGCCATTTTTATAAAACTTACTTCACCTGAAAGTTTCTGTAAATCCTTGCCCGGATCATAAAGATATTCTTTGCATTCCAGAATATTACATATACCTATTCTTTCTCTGCCTTCCAGTAGAATTTGTATGTCAATGTATTTTCTATGGCACTCTATGAAACCTTCTGAAATTTCTTTTGTATTATATTCGCTGATTAAGACAAAAGCGCCCTGATTATTGACTTCATATTTTCCTTCAGCCATTGATGCCGGATTATTCTCTTTCATAAATGCATGAACGCTTTTGAAATGAGGATGAAGACACAAATAATCACCGAAATTGCCGAGTGAATCATAAATCATGATTTTGTTTTCTCCTTCAGCTATTTTTTATTCTTCAGCAAGGCGGCGAGGCATTCAAACGGCCTGTCGCCGGAAATCGCGGTCTTGTTTCCGCCCGGTGTTTCAGCGCCGTACCATTCCGCGTCAAGATGCCGGGAATGTTCATTATCGTGGCAATACAGGCAAAGCAGTTCCCAGTTGCCGCCGTCAGGGGGGTTGTTGTCGTGGTTATGATCCCTGTGGTGAACCGTCAGGTCTTTAAGCTTTTTGCCTGAAAATTCGCGCCCGCACTTTCCGCATACATGCGGAAAGAGTTTCAGCGCCCGCTCCCGGTAAGTCTTTTCCCGGAGCTCCCGGTTGCGCCGGACCTCATCAATTATCTGTTGCTGCCTTCCTGTTTCAACTTTTTTCCCGTCTTGTGACATGTACAGCATCCTAACCCCGATAAACGGGACTTTTTTCAGTACCCCCTTGAGGGGTATAAGTGCGTTAACGAAATTATTTTCTGCCGCTCTTTTCAGTACCCCCTTGAGGGGTAGAAAAGCACGGAAAATAATTTCTAACTTACTAAAATCAACTTTAGATTATCTCTGTGGTTCAATAATTACTTTTAGAGATTCCCCCGCCCCGGCGACAAGCCGAAAACCAAGCCCGGTCTCTTTTAGACTCAGCCTGTGCGTAATCAACTCTCTTACTGGCACGCGACCGGCACGGATGATTTCCATCGCCACGATGGTATCGGAAGGACTGCTGCCGTAGGAAGGCATCAATTTTATCTCATTGCGCCAGAAGTCATTAACCGGTACAGGGATATCGACGCCCGGCTCTGTGGGGGCAAAAAAGAGAACGGTACCACCGCGATCCACCGATTGCAGCGCCTGAGAGAAGGAAGATGGGGATCCATTGCAGATGATGACAAGATCGGCGAGCCGATTATCATTGAGCCGGCGGAAGATACCAGGGACATCTTCCCGGGCATGGATTGCCGCATCCGCCCCGAATTGCCTCGCCATTTTCAGGCGGTATTCGCTGATGTCTGTCGTGATTATCCGCCCCGCGCCAAGGGTGCGTGCAAGTAACAGGTGGAGCATCCCGGAGATACCGCTGCCGAGGATAAGGACCGCCTGCCCCGGTTGAATACCCGCGACCCTCTGTCCGCGAATAACACAGGCCAGTGGTTCGATGAACGTACCATCATCGAAAGAAACCCCATCAGGCAGGAGAAAGACCCCCCGGTCAACATTCAGTTCGGGAACCCGCACATACTCAGCAAAACCACCGGGGTCATAATTTGTGGTGTGTAAAGTTTCACAGGCGGTGTGATAACTTCTCAGGCAGTAATAACAGGTATTGCAGGGAATATGGTGGGAGACGAAGACCCTGTCACCAACTTTATAACGCTTCACATCTTTTCCTGTCTCTGTGATTTCTCCTGCAATTTCATGCCCGAGAACGAGGGGGGCCTTTTTGATGCGGTACCACTCCATGACATCACTGCCACAGATACCGCTGGTTATTACCTTTACCAGTATCTCGCCAGGGCCGATCCGCGGTGTCGGCATCTCCTCCAGGCGAACGTCCCTGTTGTTGTAATACATTGCTACACGCATCTTGGTCTGTCCAGTCCGTTTATCGGGGTCAGATGATAGCATACTGCCCGCGCGCATTTTACCATTTTAAGGTTCTCTCTTATTCATCGTCCTTAAGACTATTGAAGAGATCATTGGCCTCTTCCGGAGTGCAATTTTCGTGAATAACAGACCGCAGGGACCTGATCATGGCTACAGGATTTGGGTTTTGCCAGATATTCCTCCCGAGATTTATACCCACGGCGCCTTTTTGCATCCCATCATAAACAAACTCAAATACCTCGAGTTCTGTTTCACATTTGGGACCGCCTGCCATAACCACCGGAACGGGACAACCATTTGTAACCCGGTCAAAGTCTTCGCACCAGTAAGTTTTTACTACCCGCGCCCCTAATTCAGCGGCGATACGACAGCATAGGGCAAGGTACCTGGCGTTTCGCTTTTCCAGTTCTTTGCCCACAGCCGTGACAGCCATCACAGGGATACTGTAATCCTCACACATATTGACGAGATCTGCAAGATTTGTCAGTGATTCATGCTCGTAATCGCTGCCTACAAAGATGGACATACCGACAGCCGCTGCATTGAGACGGATGATCTCTTCTATGGAAGTGGTGATGGACTCATTTGCCAGATCCTTACCGATTACGCTGGCGCCCCCGGATACCCGGAGGATAACAGGCTTAGTATTTGCGGGGTCCACCGCGGAACGCAAAACGCCTCTCGTGACAAAGAGTGCATCGCAGTAAGGAAGAAGCGGTTTGATGGTTTCCCCGGGCCTCTCCAGACAGGTTGTGGGACCTTGAAAATAGCCGTGGTCTATGGGCAGGAAAAAGCAATGGCCGTCTGTTTGAAAAAGCTGTGATAAACGGTTTTTCATTCCCCAGTTCATATTAGATATCTCCTTCGGAATCCCGATAAACGGGACTCTTTTCAGTACCCCCTTGAGGGGTGCTTTTTTCAGTACCCCCTTGAGGGGTATAAGTAGTTGCTTGAAATTATTACCACGCCGAAAAAAAGTCAAAATTGAGTCTGTTTCGGTTCAAACTCTTCCGCCGCTCCATCTCAACTTAGTTTTTAAAACATCGAAATAATCCTGTCCGGGAATTGTTATCATATTTACCGGCTGAGCCCCTTTTTGAATTACCAGAAGATCCTTCCTGCTGATTTCCATGCCCTGCTGTCCGTCAAACGTGAGCATTATATGAGATGACTGCTTTTCAAGTTTGATCTTAATGACGGATGAATCAGGCACTATAAGAGGGCGGTTGGTCAGCGTAAAAGGACATATCGGAGTCATTATTATCGCCGGAACGGACGGATGAATGACAGGCCCTCCCGCAGCAAGAGAATAGGCGGTTGATCCGGTAGGTGTTGAAACGATAAGTCCGTCGGCCCTGTAAGTAGTCAGGTAATGATCATTTATATAGGTTTCAATGTGCGCAAGCCTTGCAAGCGCTCCCTTGTTAATTACAACATCGTTTAGAACCTGTTCGCAGGCAATCTCTTTTCCGTTTCGTAACACCTTGACAAGAAGGCGCATTCTCGGACTGGTTGAAAACCTCTTTTTTAAAACGGCTTCGGCAGCGGTAAAAAGACTCTCTTCGGATGTCTCAGCGAGAAACCCGACCTCCCCGAATTTTATCCCCAGAACCGGAATATTCCGGTCACCTATCCAGCGGACAGCGCTGAGAAAAGTCCCGTCCCCTCCAAGCACGAAAACACAAAAAAGACCGGGCGGAGCCTTTTTGATTTTACCGGAAACCATCCTGTCTGGCGGCAGGTATTCTTTCCTGATAACATCAACTTTTTTTAAGCGCAGCCATTTTTCAAGTTCATCGGCTTTGCGTATAGCCTTGGGGTCTTCCTTAACAACCAGGCCTATTCTAATTATTTTTAAAGGGTTTTTGTTCAAAATTCAACAGCTCCTGTTTATTGCTCCGCGATAATACTGACGGCTTTATAAAAAGTCAATTAATCGTGTGTTACCTGTTATAAAGTCGCCAGCATCTGAGCAACCGTCATCCTGATTCTCTCTGAAATGCCGAAAGCTTCTTTAAAATCTTTTTCAAGACCCGCCATCTCCGTATAAAAAAAAGTCCGGTCGAACTTCAAATACTCTTTGTCGCTGCAGCGGGCATTAAATTCACCGCATCCGGGGCCCGTTTTTTTTCCTCCGCCCGGCATGATTATATCGTGGGGAAGGCCGTGCAGCCTGCATATCATAGGCCGGTATTCATACAAAATACACATTCCTTCACAATTAAGCGGGCACAAAAGGTGAACCGGAAGGCCTGCCTTGTCAAGTTCGTCCGTCTGCCTGCAAACCGAAAAAGCCCTTTCCTGTATTTCCCCACGGTTTCCCCGCTGAAGTGTTTCAAAGCCTTTTTGTAAATATAAATACTCTGCGAATGTATGGTGGTAAA
Organism: Desulfobacterales bacterium; assembly: GCA_030689795.1. Taxonomy (GTDB): domain Bacteria; phylum Desulfobacterota; class Desulfobacteria; order Desulfobacterales; family RPRI01; genus RPRI01. The sequence continues at coordinate 7,887 of JAUYEO010000332.1, forward strand.
ATCTGGTGAAGCAGCAGTTCTCTTCACATCCTGGGCAGCAAAAACCGTAATAATTTGCTGTTTCATTATATTTTTCATCCATTTTTTTGTAAATAACTTCCAATCGATACATCAAGGGAATGAATTTTTCTTCACAGGATGTTATCTTTTCTATCACAGAATTCACAGGGTTCATATCGGCAGTCATCAAACAAGAGGTGAAGGGAAAAATATTTTGGAATAAAGATCAAGGGCATACCGGTCAGTTATGCTTGCAATAAAGTCGCAGACAATCCTTTCGTAGGTTTCCTCGCCAAGATGCTTTTTACGGTAGATGGCAGCCATCTCCATGTTGGTAAGCTCCCTGTGAAACATCTTTTCATCTTTTACAAAATAAGAATACAGTTCGGAAAGGATCTTCTTTGCCTTCATAAATTCATTATGAACTTCATATGAACGGTAAACATTATCATAAAGAAATTCTCTTAATTTTGTCATGGCGCCATATATGTCATCGCTCATTTCAAGACAAAGGTTGCCGCCGGATACCTTAGTTGAAAAGACAAGATCCTTTATCATTGTTGTGGCGCGTTCGGAATGGGTTCGTCCCAGAAGCTTCGAACATGATTGAGGAATCTGATCCGCGCGAATTACGCCGCTTCTTATTGCATCGTCAAGGTCATGGTTCAGGTATGCCATTATGTCCGCAATACGGACAATCTGCCCTTCAACAGTGCAGGCCATCTCATCAGAATTATCGGGTATGATTTTCCCATAACCCTTTGAATGTTTTAAAATTCCGTCCCTGACCTCATAAGTCAAATTGAGTCCCTTTCCCTTGTTTTCAAGAAGATCGACAACCCGAAGGCTTTGCTCATTGTGAGAAAAGTCGGGAGAATATATCTCTTTTAAAGCCGTCTCTCCGCCATGCCCGAAAGGCGTATGTCCCAGATCGTGACCGAGGGCAATCGCTTCCGTCAAATCCTCGTTCAGCCGCATGGCCCGTGCAATGGTTCTTGCTATTTCAGCAACCTCAAGGGTATGGGTCAGGCGCGTCCTGTAGTGATCTCCAAGGGGGGACAAAAAGACCTGGGTCTTGTGTTTCAGTCTTCTGAATGCATTCGAATATACGATTCTGTCCCTGTCCCGCTGAAAAGCGGTTCGTATGGGACATGGCTCTTCCTTTCTTGCACGCCCTTTCGACTTTGAACTGAGGCACCCGAAAGGGGACATGAACCCTTCTTCACGCTTCTCAAAATTTTCACGAATTGACATAAGACATTTCCTGTAATAACTATTGATAGTTTCATAAAAAGTTCAGATTTTACCACGAAGGCCACGAAGAAAGAAAAAATATAATCTTTTTTTAAGATTCGTGTACTTCGTGATCTTCATGGTTTTATAAAATTATTACGCTTTTACGACTTTTTACGAAGCCGTCAGATTTATTCACATGCATAATCAATTGTAAAGAATTATTTGCAATAAGGCGAGTGAAAACAGAATGGACGGGCATCATTTAATTTTAGGCGAAACAACCGACTTCATCACGGGTGATCCGATACCAGATACCCATGACGAGAGGTACAGGCAAAATATTGCCCGTCTCCTTGTGAATGAGAAATTATACAATAAGACGGATATAAAACCGCGCCATGAACTTTTAGTCAAGGCCGGAGAAAAAAAAGCAATAATCAGGGTCGATTTTCTTATTACCGTGGAAAACCGGGTCTGCATGATAATAAAATACGGACCCGGCTCTATAACCACGAGACACCGCCCGGCTCTGGCAGCTTCAAGACTCGTGGCCCCTTACCAGATCCCTGTTGTAGTTGTGACAAACGGGGTGGATGCGGACATCCTTGACGGGTCAACCGGCAAAATTGTTTTAAGCGGGCTTGGTTCTATCCCTGATAAAGTGCCTGAGGATACAAGGTTTGCATACCCGTGGCTGCGTGACCA
>JAUYEO010000333.1 GCA_030689795.1 Desulfobacterales bacterium
CTGAATCCGTTAAAGAAATTGCCGAAGGGTCGGGATTTCTGTTAAATCTTAACGAAAGATTGTCTTCATGGTCTCAAAAATATGCCAGGGAACTTGCTAAAACAGGCGTAACATTCTGATAAAAGAAGTAATATTTATTATTGCTTATTCCGTATATCAACAGCGCTTTGGTTGACAATTCATGAATAGTATTCCTTTCCAAAACTCATATGATTTTTCAGACAGGAAATATATTGAGTTCATAGACTCACTTCCTGTTGCAATTTACCGCACTACGATTGAGGGGAAGATTGTTTTTTGCAACAGATTATTTTCCAATATGCTTGGATTTGACTCAACCGAAGAACTGATCGGGTATCCTGATGTAAAACTTTATAATAAATTGAAAGACAGGGGTTATCTGATCAGTTCGGCTTTGATGCTGGGACGGGTTGTTGATCTCCCCGTTTCTTTTGTTAAAAAGGACGGTACGCAGATATGGTGTTCGGTCACAGCAAAAACGGTTTTTGACGATGAAGAGAACGCGCTTTTTCTGGATTCCGTAATCAGAGAAATAAGCGGGGAGATTGATGACAAGCATGATGGATCGAAGCTTGACTGCATTGTCGACGGCATGAATGACATAATAATTATTTTTGCTTTGAATGGAGATATCCTTGATATTAACAATGCCGGCGCAGAAATGTTGAGTTATATAAGGGATGAGCTAATCGGAAAACCGCTTGTCGATTATGTTGTTCAAAAACAAAGGGATCTCTTTATTCTTTTCCTTTCGGACATTCTGAAAATCGGTAAATATGACGGGATTTTATCTGTTGTTGACAGCGGCGGTACAGTGCATCACCTTGAATTTAACGCTTTATTGGTAAAAAAAGATGGAAAAGCGCAGCAAGTTAAAGGGATTGCAAGGGATATAACGGAAAAGATCAGGCAACAGAAAGAACGGTCATTAAAGGAGAAATTCCAGGGAGTTCAGGAGATGGCCGGGGGAGTTGCGCATAAATTTAATCAGCCGCTTACTGTTATAAGCAATCTTCTTAATGAAGTGCTGAATAATATGCCTCAGGGCAGCATGAATCATCATAAACTTGAAAAAGTTCATAAACAACTTGAAAAATTGAACGAGATAACAAAAAAAATAGCAGGCGTCAAAAAATACGAAGTAATAGATTATGTAGCAGGTGTGAGAATAGTGGATATAGACAAAGCTTCGTAATTTACGACATAATGGAGATTTAATGATAAAAAACGTTCTTATAGTCGATGATGATAAGGATTTGCTTGTTTCACTTAAAGAAGGGCTGGGAAAGTATAATGAGACTTTTTTGGTTTTTACTTCCGATAATGGGCTTGACGCCACCGAGAAGCTTAAAAAGCACACAATTTCTCTAGTGGTTACCGACCTCAAAATGGAACCGATGGACGGTTTCAGCCTTTTGTCGCACATAATGGAAAACTACCCTGATATTCCTGTTATCATCATAACCGGCTACAGCACACCGGAGATGGAAAGACTTGCCAAAAAAGGCGGAGCTGTAGGTTACATTTCAAAGCCTTTCATTATCAAAGATCTTGCCGTGAAAATGATGACTACTCTGCGCAGGGAGTCGGACGGGGGCACCCTGCACAATGTCTCATCAGGCATGTTCCTGCAACTGGTTGAAATGGAGCAGAAAACCTGCACTATCCGGCTTGAAGATACTTCTACGGGCAGAAAGGGAGTGCTCTTCTTTAAGGATGGCGAACTCTATGATGCGAGGATGAATGATCTTCAGGGTAAGGATGCCGCATACGAGATGTTTTCATGGGAGCAGGTAATCCTTTCGATACAGAATGAATGTCAAGCTAAGGAGAATAAAATACAGAGCGACCTTCAGGGATTGATACTTGAGGCGATGCGGTTAAAAGATGAGAGAAGCGGAGCAGAGGAAGAATCGCCTGTTGTTCCCGAAAGTATCCCAGTTGTTGAAGAAGTCAAGACTGAAAAACCGGACCCTGTATCGTCGGTTAGAAGCAGAATCGAGAAAAATCTGGGGGCAAGGAGCGGTGTTGAGGATATATATCTTGACAGTTCGTGGGATGGCCTGATTTCCCAGATGTCAAGGTTGGGCGCTTTTTTCAGGATAGGGAAAATCAAATCGGTTTTTGTCGATATCGGGGAAACACGCAACTTTATTTTGAAGCAGGATGAAGAGACTGCGGTCGTCGCTGTAAGTCCGAGATGCCCCCGGGACAGAATAATGCAGATTCTCAATTAAAGAGATCTGGTTTGATACAAATATTTTGCGGAAGGTGGTATGAAAGAATTATTTAAAGATATTCTGAGTGTTGAAGGAATTAAAGGGATTGTATTATTCTCTTCCCAGGGAGAGATGCTGTTTAAAACTTTTTTATCTGCGATACCGGAAGACCCTGAAA
>JAUYEO010000336.1 GCA_030689795.1 Desulfobacterales bacterium
AACTGTTTTACTTTCATGAGGGAGGAACTTTTCAACAGGATAGGCATGCAGAGCGCTGTTCCTGAGCCGGATCCTTCAGGGACTTACGTCGGCTCTTCCTATACGTTTGCAACCCCGCGTGACTGGGCGCGTTTCGGCCTGCTCTATCTTCAGGACGGGGTATGGAACGGGGAGAGGATTCTACCCGAGGGATGGGTCGCTTATACCACGACCCCGACATCAGGAGCCCCGATAGGTCAATACGGTGCTCTTTTCTGGCTCAACGCAGGACCCGTTTCGGATCCCGGAAAAAGAAGATGGCCGTCTTCTCCTGCAGATGCATACTCCGCCGACGGTTACCAGGAGCAGAAGGTAATTGTGATTCCGTCGAGGAAACTGGTGCTGGTCAGATTCGGCGCTACCACGGTGCGAAAGGCCTGGAACACGGATGCGTTTATCGCCGACGTTCTGGCTGCATTGCCCTGACGCAGTAATCGGGCAAAAGGGGGCGTTATGCAAAGGTCTCCCGATGATGCTGCTGACCTGGAGTGATTTAAAGATTCTTGGAACCTGAGTATAGTGTTTCAAGATAGAACCCTGTGATAGGGTCGGCATCCTCGAAAGAATACTCCGGGTTTTTGTTTTTATCCGCCATTTTACTTCTTATGCCTGATGCAAGTTTTTTCCCGAGTTCTACTCCGAACTGATCAAACGGGTTGATTCCCCAGATGAAGGCTTCATAAACCGTTTTTGCCTCGTAGAAAGAGAGAAGGCGGCCTATGTTTTCCGGAGACAGATCGTCCAGCAATATGGTGGATGAAGGCCTGTTCCCGGGAAAATGCTTTGCTCCATCTGTGTCATCTTTTCCGGAGGCGAGAGCGGCAGGCTGGGCTATAAGGTTTGCCCAGAGCTCCTGGTGGTTTGTAACCCCTTTTGATATGCTTTTATACTGACCGTAACACGGATTTAGAACTCCGATGAAATCGATAGGGAACGGTCTCCCCTGGTGTGCAAGCTGAAAAAACGAGTGCTGGGCATTGGCGCCGGGCTCGCCGAATATTATTGTTCCGGCAGGTACACCGAGAGCCTCCCCGTCATTTGTTACGGATTTCCCGTTACTTTCCATATTGAGTTGCTGTATGTGGGGAGCAAGCCTCGACAGTGGGGAGGCGTAAGGGATTATTGCCTGCGCCGGATAATGGAGAAAATTATTGTTCCACACGGATATCAGAGATGCAACAAGGGGGAGGTTTTCACCGGGCGGCGCCTCTTTTGCGTGTATGTCCATCTCTTCGGCCCCTTTCAGAAATCTCTCGAAAACATCATATCCAAGGTAAAGGGCAAGCGGCACACCACCGACCGCGGAGGTGACGCTATATCTTCCGCCTATGAAATCAAACATATGAAAAGACGCGACAACCGGGTTTGAAGGATCATCTCCGGGGCTTCCCTTGCTTGTAACTGTTGCAAAGTGTTTTGCCGGATCAAGCCCTTTCTGCCTCATGAATTCGTAAGCCTGGTTTGTGTTTGCCGTTGTTTCGGAAGTAGTATAGCTTTTTGAAATAACAATCCAGATCGTGCTTTCAGGATCAATAGATGCCGCTATCTCTCCAAAATTGTGAATATCAACATTAGAAAGAAAATGTATTTGCATTTTCCTGATGGCAAGATGCTTTAATGCTGCTGCAGCAAATTCAGGACCAAGGTAAGAACCTCCGATTCCGATAACCACCATATGTTCAAAAGCTTTGCCTGTTGAACCCCTGATTTCACCGCTATGAATTTTGGATGTAAATTCTTTTATCTTTTTTCTTACCGAAAACATTTCGGGCATGATGTCTTTGCCATTTACAAATACAGGATCGGTGGAAAAAGATCTTGATGCGGTGTGAAGCGCAGCGCGGTTTTCAGTGTTGTTGACAGTTTCTCCGCAGGTCATGGATTTAAACTGTTTTTTTATCCATCTTTTTTCAGCAAGTTCAAACAGAAGTTTCATGGTTCCGGCATTCACCCTCTGACGGGAATAATCATAGAAAATACCGGCTCCTTTCAGAGAAAAATTTTCCATGCGACCCTTTTCACTGACAAGGTATTTAAGGTGATTTTCCCTGCGGTTAATGATACCAGCATGTTTTTTCAGCTTTTTCCATTCGGGAATATCAATTATGGAATATGACGGTTTCGAGTTCATATTTTTCCTTGAAGGGTTTTATATATATCCGTTATAATTTGTGCGGATAATTCGGACATCGCCTTGCTCATTGCTTCCGCGACAGCTTTCGGATTTTTCCGGGCGCATGGTTTTCTTGCGCTGTATTTTTTCTGGAAAAGTATTCTTTTATTTATATCGGGTTCATTTTCCACCATTAATACTATATCAAGGGAAAGAACGGCTTCCCATGCCTTTCCCCTGTCATCCTCATAAAATTCGTCAACAGTGCCCGAAACCGAATGTGTTGCCGCATATCCCGTGTCGTGGCTGAATACGCCCTTGAAGGAGGCGGACTGTTTGATATCCCTGTACAAAAAATAAGCAATAAGTTGAGCCGGGTTTGTCTCCCACCTGTGATAATTGTATTCATCAGTCTGGAAATCACTTTTCCTGTAACTTATTTTTTCTGAATTGTATAAAGGAGATGCGTAAAAGCGCTCGATCTTTATTATAAAGGGCAGGGCGTTCAAACCGGTTAATTTCGGGGAATCATATTCGAGGGTATAATAATCCGTTTTTGATGAGGAGCTTCCGAACATGGCGCATCCGCTTACCGGTAAGAGAACGCAGACGAAAAGAAAGGCAAAAGAAAAATTTAAAAATGATTTTCCGGATATTTTCATAACAACTCCAATTGTTACAAGATTAATTCGATTATTCCTCCGTATCTTTTTCAGGCGGAGGCGTTCCGAAAAGAAGCATGGCCGGCTGATCTGAAATAATATCTATTGAACGGTTCAGGCTTTCGCTGGTTTTTTCTATGCTCTGCATCGTAGCGGATATCTGGCGTTGCATGGATGAAATATTGTAATCGGTCTTTTGTACAAGAACGGCGCCTTCCCGTATAAGTGTTCCGGCATCATTTACCGCGCTTTTGAAATTCCTTATTGCACCGGCAATTTCATCCCTGTTATCAGTCACTACATTATCCAGTTTTGTTATGGTGTCATTCAGGTTTGAAACTGTTTTGTCCGTATTTTCTGTAAATAGCTTGAATGTATCACCCGCTCTGTCAATAGATTCCATTGCCCGGTCCCATTTCTCCAGAGACGATTTTATGTCCGAAAAGAGTTGCCTTATCTTTGCCTCGGCAATGGCAGCGTTTAGTTTATCGAGAGTCTTTTTAAATTTAAATGACATTCCTTCAAGGTCCATACTTTGTAATTGTTTTACCACGTCATTTATGTTGTCTATGAAGTTCCTTATTTGAGAAGGTTTTGTATCGATAACCGTATGTCTGGGCGGAAAGTTCAGTGACGGGGAAAGATCCGGTTCACCTTTTCTCTTCCTGTCCAGTTCAATAAACATTATGCCTGTTATTCCGACTGATTTTAACTGGGCAACGATATTTTTATCCGGTTTCATATCGGATTCTATTTTTAATATTATCTCTATAAGCTTTGCATCCGGGGCCACAAGTATATCGGCAACTCTTCCGATTGTAACTCCCCTGTATTTTACAGGCGAGTCTTTTGCCAATCCCTGTACCGAATCGTCGAAATAGGCTGAATAGAGCTGCCCCTTTTCAAAATAATGAGAAGTCCCGAGCCATATTATTGCGATAAATGCAACGGCCAATCCTGTTATGACGAAGAGTCCGACGGCAAATTTTGTTTTTATTGAAGCCATTTTTTTCCCATCTTTGCATTCCTGTCAAAAAATTGCCTTACCGACGGATCAGGATTGTGTTCCTTTATGTGTCTGGGATCTCCTTCGGCAATTATGCTTTTGGTCTTTTTATCAAGCATAATAATCCGCCCGGCAACGGAAAATATTGTATCAAGGTCATGAGTGACAATCACTATCGTTGTGCCTATACTTTTGTTTATTTGCAGGATAAGATCATCAATTTCAGACGATATAACCGGATCGAGGCCCGCAGTCGGCTCATCAAGAAACAATATTTTCGGGTTTAAAACAAGCGCACGTGCTAGCCCCGCCCTCTTTTTCATTCCTCCGCTGAGCTGAGAAGGAAAATAATCTTCAAAACCCACAAGATCAACTGTTCGGAGCTTCAGATGCACAAGCATATCCACAGAGCTTTTGGGCAATAAAGAATACTCGCCGACCGGAAGAGCGATATTTTCCGCAACAGTCATGGAACCTAAAAGGGCGCTGCTTTGAAACAGAATTCCGATTTTCTTTAAGATATCATGGAGTGTCCTGTCATCGCATGACGTAATATCAATACCTTCTATACGGACGCTTCCCGATGAGGGCGCTAAAAGACCTGTCATGTGTTTTAACAGGGTGCTTTTTCCGCACCCGCTACCACCGAGGACAACAAGAATTTCGCCTTCAAACACATCGAAGCTGATATTGTCAAGAATTACTTCATCGCCATATCGGGCGGTAAGATTTCTGACCTGTATAACGGATTCTTTCTCCATAATCTCTGTCTCTTGGGAGCCGTTACAAAATAACTAGTGCATTTCAGACTATTTTGTTACGGCTCCTTATGCCGTTTTTTACATCGGCTTATCTCAGGAAACTTCGTCCTACTGCAAACATTGAATCAAAAAGAATGATAAGAAAAATGCCGCTCACAACAGCCGATGTTGCGGCATTCCCGACCGCATCAGCGCCGCCTCTTGTCTGAAATCCCCTCAGGCAGCCAACCCATGAAATTATTACGGCAAAGACGGCGCTTTTGGACATGCCCCAAACCACTTCAAAAAGAGTAAGCACTTTAATTGTCTGGGTTATATATGAACTCATGGTAAGGTCAAGAATAAGCACTCCTACTACAAGTCCCCCGGCTATTGCAAAAATATCTGAAAAAAGAGTCAAAAGCGGCACCACAATAATGGATGCCAGTATTCTTGGGACTGCCAGAAAAAGAGTGGGGTTGAAGCCCATTACAAAAAGGGCGTCTATCTCTTCCGATATTTTCATTGTTCCGATTTCAGCAGCGAATGCGGAGCCGGATCTTCCGGCAACAACTATTGCGGTCATTATCGGGCCAAGTTCCGAGACCATCGCAATCGATACAAGGGAGGCAACATATAAATTCGCTCCGAACTGTTCAAGCTGGAGAGAAGACATGAAAGCAATGACAAGGCCGAGAAGAAAACTTATAAGGGCTACTATGGGCACGGCATTGACACCGGTTTTTTCCATGCACAGGATGGTGTCATTAATGCGAAGCAGCTTCGGGTTACGGCACACCCGATAAAACGACAGCAAAGTCGAACCTATAAATGAGACGAGAATTTTAAAGTTGGAAGCGTTTTTTATTACGTTTTCCCCGAACTGCTCTATGATTCGGCGGGGTCTTTTCCGTTTAACGGTTTCGGCAGGTTTGTATAAATCCGGGTCCGTCAGAGAGAGAATGTTTTTTGCCGTCTCATTTTTATCTGTAATTCTGAATTCACCGTTTCTGTTCTTTACGGCGTTTTTCAATTCAATAAAAACGAGCAGGCCGAAATCGTCAAAGTATGAAACATCATCAATGTCGGCTGTCAGAGAAGTAAAGGATAATGAATTCACTTCACGAATCAGCAGCTCAATTATTTCAGGTGAAGAACCGGCATCCAGTTTCCCGTGAAAATGAACCGTATAAGCGCCATTCTCATTTTCGGAAAGATTGTAATATTCGGATTTAATCTGATCCGGTTTTTTCATTATCAAACCCTACAGTTTTGTAAGAGGTCGCATAAAACCCGGTTTATATCTCGAGACCTTTGCATAACGCCCCCTTTTGCCCGATTACTGCGTCAGGCTCAAATTTCAATCCTCGAAATACTCAATGTATTCCTGCGGTTGAAATTATCGCCTTCCTTGTACTTGGCCAAAATTGGACGTTCTTCAAAGGTCTCATCTCAATTGAGCGATTCTATATCAGATTCTTCTAGTGCTTGATATTCCTTCAGACAAGATAGCCTGTATTCTGCCGAGTGTAACGCAGGTATCCGCACATCCCGGAAAATCAAATCTTCCTTCGCATTCCCTGCAGGGACTCTTGATAAGATATCCTATTTCAAAGTCAAACCTGTAGCCGATTGCATCTAACTTGGGGATGTATTCCAAACGTTCCGGTCCTGTTTTTCGGGCGTTTAATAATAATGTCATTGTTTTTATATAAATATCATAATCTTCAATCTATCACAAGACAAACCTGACGGCTTTGTAAAAAGTCATTCTGCTGTGTTGCGCTTCATCCCCGCCCTGTTGAATTCCCGCTGCGCGGGACGGCAGGGCCGATTCAACAAGGTGAATCATTGCAGCGTACTTATAATGTACGCTTCATTCCTCAAGATTCGCGCGCCTTGCATAATGAGCTTTTTACTTTGCCGTCCGAATGCTGACTTCAAACGAACTTGTCTATTTTCTCGACAGAAAGCGATTGTATTCATACATTTTGGCAAACGCTTTAACCGCGCGTTCAGGCGTCGGATAGAAGACTCCTTTGAACGAACAGTCGCTGATCCTGTAAACTGTTTTGTCTTTTTCATCGGTCAGCAGGCTTACGCCATATACCGGCTTGTTGTATTTTTCCATCAGGACCGCGATATGTCTGATATATTGTCCGTCGAAATCAGACAGCGCCTTGTTGACTCTTTCAAAAAAATCGACCGTATAAGTCGGATCGGCGTCAAGCACCGAATCGGCGAGGCGTTTTAAAAGTATTCTGCGGCCCAGGATACCGAGATTGATTACAGCATCACATCCGTCCCATTTCAAAAGTTCTTCTATGACGGTCATTGGAATTGACGGGTCGTTTTCTCCGACTATATCAACCGGGTTTGACCTGCTCCAGTACGGAGGCAGTATCCTGTCGATTCGTTCAATTAACTCCGGCGCAAGTTCGGGAACTTCAAGCCCGTATTTTGAACAAAGGTCGGATGTGACAACACCCCATCCCCCTCCAAGTGTCATGATTGCCGCGCGGTTTCCCTCCGGGAGGGGCAAAGATGAAAAAGCCGCTGAAAGATCAAGCAAATCCATGGGCTGTTCCACCATGATAATTCCGGCTTGCCTGCACACGGCATCAAAGATTCCGGAATCGGAGGTCATTGCTCCTGTATGGCTTGCTGCTGCCCTGCTTCCGGCTTTGCTTCTTCCGCCTTTAAGTAAAACTATGGGTTTCTTTTTTCCGACCCTTGAGGCGCTTTCAAAAAAACGACGCCCGTTTTTTACGCTTTCCACGTAGAGCATGACGGTTCTTGTCAGATTGTCCACTTCAAACGCATCGATATAATCTTCTATTGTAATCATGGCCTCGTTTCCCGAGCCGCAGAAAGCCCTGATTCCTATATCCTGCTGTTCGGCAAAAGCAAGAAGCTGGGTTCCCATGTTTCCCGATTGGGCGACAACGGCGGTAGAGCCGGGTCTTGGCCTTACATGGACTCCTGTGCAGTAAAAATTGATATGAGGGTTGCATATACCCATTGTATTGGGGCCGAGTATCATTATATCCGCAGCCTGGGCGGCCTTTACGAGATCCTTTTCGAGCGCTTTCCCCTTAACACCTGTTTCCCCGAATCCAGATGTTATAAGCACCACGTTCTTTATGCCTTTTGCCTTGAACTCGGGCAGCAGTTTTATCACTCCGGAGGCAGGAATAGTGACAACCGCAAGATCAATCCGGTCGTCGATTTCGGATACCGATTTATAAACCGGCCTTTCTGCTATCGAGCCTCCTTTTGGGTTTACGAGGTATATTCTGCCTTCATACCCTCCGCTGATGGTTAATGTGAAAAGGGTATGCCCCCATTTCCCGAATTGTGAGGATGCACCGACAAATGCTATTGATTTCGGATAAAAAAGAGAGCCTATGTGATCAGGGGAGATTGCGGGAAGATACTTCCTTTTTTCGGTCTCTGCGCCTGCTATTATGAGGGCGTCAACCGCGCAGATATTTCCGTCAGACATTGCTATTAAAGGATTTATGTCGATTTCAGATATACACGGCTGTTCCAGCGAAAGACGGGAAAGCCCTGTAAGCGCAGCTGTTATCTGTCTGCGGTTTACTGCCTCTTCACCCCTGAATTTTCCAAGGAGTTTTTTTGCTTTAATCTCATCAATCATTTCGGCTGCATCGGTTTCCATAAGGGGCGCTATACGAAAGGCCGTATCTGAAAAAGCTTCGGTAAATATGCCGCCAAGTCCGAACATGATTACAGGCCCGAATTGTGGATCCCTGAACATTCCCGCCACAAATTCTCTTTTCCCTTTCACCATCGGTTGTACAAGAAGCCCTTCGAGCTTATCCCCGGCATCTTTTTGAATGGCTGAAGCAGCTTTTTTAACTGCATCCGGGTCATTAAGATTAAGGTGAACAAGGCCCATTTCTGTTTTGTGCAATATTCCGGCGCCAAGCCCCTTGAGGACAACAGGGAAACCGATACCAATTGCGGCATTAACCGCTTCCCTTGAGTTTTTGGCTGTTATCTCTTCCGTAACCGGAACACCATATGCTTTGAGTATTCTTTTCGATTCGTTTTCAGTCAAAGCGGAATATTTATTTATTTTTTCAAATAGATCTGTAATGCTCACTTGGCGCTCCTGTATTATAATGATAATGTAATAAAACCTCTTTTTTTCTCTTGATAGTATAGGAATTTGCATTTTGGACGCAGATGAACGCAGATTTTAGAGATTTTAAATCTGATGGACCCGTAAAAAGTCGAAATATGCTCACTTAATGAGTTTTTTGGGGATTTTTAAATCACTTCGCTAAATCATCCGCCAGAATTATGGCGGATGATTTTTAACGCTCAGTAAATTAAAAATCTATTTCCCAAAAATCTCAAATCCGTTCGCATATGACTTTTTACGAGACCGTCAAATCTAAAGAGTAAATAATTATCTGCGGATATCGGCGAAAATCTGCGTCCTAATTTAAACCGATTAAGGAAAATATAACGCAATCCGTCGTATGTTCAAGATAAAATGCCCGACAAAATGTTACCCAAAATATCACAGGAAATGCTTAATTCCAAGAGATTATTAAAAAATATTTTTGCACTTTACAGATGGAAATGAATAATAAAAGATGATATATGACTTTTTATTTAGAAAAAGCAAAAATTTCTTACAGGAGATTTTGTCTGATGCGTGTCGGCATAGGATATGATATCCACAGGCTTGTTGATGGGCGTAAACTTATTCTTGGCGGAAAAGAAATCCCTTTTGAAAAAGGTCTGCTTGGCCATTCTGATGCGGATGTTCTTGTTCATGCAATTTGCGATGCGCTGCTGGGGGCTGCCGGTCTTGGAGATATAGGAATCCATTTTCCCGATACGGACCCTTTATACAAAGATATCTGCAGTCTTGAGATTCTTGCGGGAACATGTGCCATGTTAAAGAATCAGGGCTGCGCTATTAATAATATCGATTCGACGGTTTTTGCCGAAAGACCGAAGATATCTACTTACAGAGACGAAATGAGAGCCAACATAGCGCGATATGCCGGAATTGATGAAAAACTCGTTAATATCAAAGCTACGACCACGGAAGGGCTCGGAATGATCGGAAAAGGTGAAGGTATCGCGGCGATGTGCATCGCCATGATCGTTTGAACAGGAGGAAAATGTCTTTACGCATTTACAACACTTTAGAGAGAAAAAAGGTGCCTTTTGTGCCTGTGAGGCCGGGAAGAGTGTCGATGTATGTGTGCGGTCCGACCGTATACGATTCCTGCCACATCGGGCATGCAAGATCAGTCATAGTTTTTGATGTTATTTTGAAGTATCTGAAAGCATCAGGATTTGATGTGACTTATGTCAGGAATTTTACAGATGTTGACGACAAGATTATAAACCGGGCGAGGCAGCTTGGGGTTGATACGTCTGAGGTTGCGGAGAAATATATAAAGGAATTCTATGAGGACATGAATGCCTTAAACATTGAAAGGGCGACCATAGAGCCGAGAGCAACCGAGCACATAGACAGAATAATAGTTCTTATTGAAAAACTGCTGGAAAAAGGGATGGCATACGGGATAAACGGGGATGTTTTTTATTCTGTCGAAAAATTTGAAAATTACGGAAAACTGTCCGGGCGCAGGCTCGAAGAGATGGAAGCCGGCTCAAGGGTTGATATAGATGAGAGAAAAAGGAATCCCTTTGATTTTGCCCTCTGGAAGTCGTTAAAACCGGGTGAACCAGCCTGGGACAGCCCGTGGGGAAAGGGGAGACCCGGCTGGCATATTGAGTGTTCAGCCATGAGCGGCGCGTACCTGGGGGAAACATTTGATATCCATGGAGGAGGCAAGGATCTTGTCTTCCCGCATCATGAAAACGAGATTGCCCAGTCCGAGGGAGCTTCAGGAAAACCTTTTGCAAAATACTGGATTCACAATGGATTTGTAAATATAAATCATGAAAAGATGTCGAAGTCTCTCGGTAATTTTCTCCTGATCAAGGATATACTCAAATCATACCATCCGGATTCCGTCCGACTCTTTCTTTTGTCCAATCATTACAGGAGTCCTATCGATTATACAAACAAGGCGATGGACGAATCTGATGCGGGTCTTGATAAAATTTACTCCATGGTAAAACGGGTGGAGGAGAATCCGGATCTTGTTTTAAAAGAGGTTCAGGATGAACCGGGAGATTACTGGAAACAGTTTTACGGGGCAATGGATGATGATTTTAACACGGCGAAGGGCATCGGAATTCTTTTCGATGCTGTCAGGCATATTAACCGTTTGATGGATGAAAACAGCGGAAGCATTCCCGGTGATGTTAAAATCACAATCAGTACAATTCATACGGACATATGTAAAATCGGGAAAGTCCTGGGTATTTTATCCGAGTCTGCCGGAGCATATTTTGAAAGAAAGAAAACAACATTTATTGAGAAAAAAGCGATTGATCCGTCCCTGATAGACTTCCTGGTGAAGGAGCGGTTTGAAGCGAGAAAAGTAAAGGACTGGAAAAAGGCGGATGAAATAAGAAAGAAACTTTCGGATATGGATGTTTTAATCGAAGACAGGCCTGATGGAACCATATGGAAGTTCAACAGCTGACGGCAGCGCCAAGTTGTTTTTGCGTCGAGTGTACCGTGGAAGGCTAAAAAAGACAAACGTCGAACATTCAACGTCCAACATCGAATGTGGAATAGAAAACGGCGTCGGTATAGGATGTTTTTCATTCGATGTTGGACGTTCGACGTACCCGTGTAACGGGCCCGATGTTCGACGTTCATCTTTCAAAACACCCCCTGAACCCTTGAATCCTCGAACCCTAATAATCTTATGCATAACTTTAAGATAGTATCTGAATATTTGCCCAGGGG
>JAUYEO010000337.1 GCA_030689795.1 Desulfobacterales bacterium
AGGGAACGCTGGTACCTGGCGGGTCTACTCAACCCATTTAATGCCGGGGTTCAGCGAGTGCTATGCATGCTTGGCAATGAAGAACATCGGAAAGCCGTGTGCGGGAAAAATCGCATGCACGGTTTGATGAGGGAGGGATGGTTGAGGCAGTCATGGTCAGGATAATGAGGCACCGTCGTACGAAAGGGGCGGAAACAGATAGGCCGAACCTAAAACCGCAGATACCATCTCTCTACTCTACCCTAAATAGTTCCCAAGATCTATCAGGAAGCCCAGCAGTCCCTCGATGATATGAATTTAGAGTTGTGAACGTTCCGCACGAACGTTCCCTATTCACGCCCAAAATGTCTTTCCGTCTTCTTTAATTCCGTCAGCGTAGCACTATAGAATTGAAAAGTTCATCAGCTCGTTCCGGATCAAGGCGTCGTAATTCCCTGACGGCCTCCATGGCGGCTGACTTATTGCCGGAAAGTGCGTAAGCGAGCCCGAGGCCAAACCAGGAGCCGGCGAGCTCCGGATTGATATGCAGGGCCTTGCGGAATGCTTCGATGGCATCGTTGTCGCGCTTGAGTTCGCCGTAAGTGACCCCGAGGTTGTTCCAGGCTCCGGCGAGCTCCGGATTTATGCGCAGGACCTGGCGACAGGCCTCGATGGCATCGTTATAGCGCTTGAGTTTGCCGTAAATGACCCCGAGGTTGTTCCAGACTTCGGCATCCTCCGGATTGATACGCAGGGCCTGACGATAGGCCTCGATGGCGTCATCGTGTAGGTTGAGTTTGTAGTAAGCGTCCGCAAGGTTGTACCAGGCACTGGCAATCTCTGGATCGATGTGCAGAGCTTGGCGACATGCCTTGATTGCATCGTTATAGCGCTCGAGTTTGCTGTAAGTGACCCCGAGATTGTTCCAGGCATTGGCATCCTCCGGATCGATGCGCAGGGATTGCCGATAGGCTTCGATTGCATCGTCGTAGCGGTCGAGTTCGCGGTAAGCGTCCCCGAGGTTGAACCAGGCACTGGCAAACTCCGGATTTATGCGCAGTGCTTGCCGATAGGCTTCGATTGCATCGTCGTGGCGGTCGAGTTCGCGGTAAGCGGTTCCGAGGTTGTACCAGGCATTGACATGCTCCGGATCGATGCGCAAGACCTGCCGATAGGCCTCGATTGCATCGTCGTAGCAATTGAGTTCACCATAAGTGACCCCGAGGTTGTACCAGGTATCGGTATGCTCCGGATTGATGCGTAGTACCTGGCGAAAGGCTTCGATGGCGTCATTGTAACGGTTGAGGTTGCCGTAAGTGACCCCGAGGCCGAACCAGGCTCCGGCATCATCCGAATTGATGCGAATAGCCTGACGAAAGGCTTCAGTACCGTCATCATAGTGCTTGCATTTCTGGTAAGGGTTCCCGATGCCGAACCAAGTGATGACCAGCTTCAAAACTGATGATATATTCATCATTGTCCCCTTTCCATTTGTCCGTCCGGCATTAATGTATTCCGTTAAATCATTCCCGATCGGAACCATTACCTGAGATAGGCGTTCATATCTATCGTACCCATACCATAATTATCGAGGGGATGTCATTAACGATTTCTGGTTGGAATATTACAGTATCTTTAAGATTATTTCAGGAAGGAACAAAAAAAATAGATGGGAAACAAGGATAATTCGGGATCGCACAAGAGATGGTAGGATGCAACTAATGCCCGGCATAAGGTGCAGCGGGTTTTTGCCGTCACCCTTAATGCCGTTGTTATAAGCGGATAGATATTCTAATTTAATCCGCATTCAAGTTGCTATAATTTCATTTTTCCTTACGAAACCCCATCCATTATGCTCTGGTATTGAAAATGAAATTTTCCCGAAACTCGTATCATATGAATTACCATCTTTGAATTCTTCGATGTACGAGTTGTAAGAATTTATAAATGCTTTTATATAAAACAAGCTTTTTTGAAAAAAAGAGTCTATTGATTCGGCAGTGTAAAACCCATTAGTGCTTTTTTGTTGAAATTGTGATAATGATTGAGAGAGATGGAATGTGCCATCTTGTTCAATAAAATACTGAGAATGGCTGAAAGAATTCCGCAATTTATTTAAATAAAATTCTTGATAAACATTTCTTAGCGGCATTTCAAATTCATCACTCAGGTTTTTTATAATCTCAATTTTTTTGCATGGGTATTCAGCTATTTTTTTTGTCCCTTTTTCCCCATTGTTTGAATTTTTTCTCCGAATAGTAAATATTTCTAATGAGTAAGGATTCTTTTTGATTGTTTGAATCATATTAAAAACAATGTGATAAATTAAATCCACCTCTACAATGTGACAATATAAAAACATTTGAATCCGAACTTTATCTTTAATGTTTATTTCGCTTGCTGCTTGAAGTGGCACAAACCTATCTAAAAGGTCTAATACTTCAGCGAATTCATAATCGGATATATAGGACAAAGTTGAATTTTCATTAATTTTACCAAAAGGAAAGAAACTTGTTAAAAATTGTATTTTGTTTGTATTTTTAGCTTCTTGGAAAAGCGTATCAAAGGTGTTCTTGCACATTTCAGAGAAGTCATTTTTCATTCTACCCCTCCATTGTCTTTAGCTTATAACAATTAATATACCTAATACGTGTTTCCAAAAAAAAATAAATTTAGTTTCACTTTTAAAACGATAGATTTATCTGTAATAATTGTCAATTAATTCCTTTCGATTACATCTTTTATCTATAATATCATAATATCCAGTATCCCGTCTTCCCGGATATAGCAGTCTCTCACTGCCATTGTGTCCTGTCTCTCCCTGGCTCATCTTTTAGCACTGCGTCGCATCGGATTTTATGTTTTTTACTTTACGGCTTACTGCCATTTAGAAAGAGGGTAGGGGATACCAGGAAGACCGGTAGTTTGTAGAATGGTGTAGGATATAGGGCAGGGCGGGGTTCAGGATAAAACTGACCCCGCCGGCTCGCCCAAGATAAAGATTAAAAAAGGCGTTGTTCTTATAATCATAAATGAAACCATTGTTCCCAGCATGTCCCTATGACCCCCTAAAAAGCCCTGTTTTTACATTCAGAGAGCAGGCGGCAGGGGGTGAAAGAAGCTGCCCCGGGCTTACAGATTGCCGGCTGTTGCGAGAAGGGCTTTGTTTAATGCCATCTGGTATTCCGCCTGTATCAAGTCATGGTGCCCTTCTTCGAAAGGCACATATACAAGGGTAAAATCTTCAGGAGTTATCCGGACATCCGGGAGTAAAGGGAAATAATCTTTTTTCGGTTTTATGAAACCCGCCATGACGATTTTGAAACTTTCAATTGCTTCGGAAACAGGGATGGTAACAGGGTGCATTGTGCCTGCAGGCACAATGCCTTTAATCTCATCATCAGGCTGTGCAAGCGTCATGTGTGTCGCAAGACGGATGAAATGCTGCGCCCTTACCTTGAATGCCGGGATCCAGAACTTAAAACTTATATCTTTCCATCCATCCTGAACTACTTTCGGAAGATTGGCTATTTTTGCAAGGTCGGCATATGAATCAAGGGCTATTCCCGAGATACCGGCTCTTATCCGCCAGAAGGGAAGGAATAAAAAATCTTCGCCAGATTCAGGAATGCAGCCGAAATTGATTTTCCCGAATTTTCTGCCGGCAGGCTGCCACGCAGAATCGCAGTTTTTGCACAAAAGTACGAGAGAGTCCCTTTCACCCGCCAGATCCCATCCGCAGGCCGGACATATTGCCGGTATGAAATCGATTGTCCAGTCGGGCTTTCCGGCCCTGAAAATATTAAGGTCAAAATCTTCCGGGAGTGCTGCCGAAACAGGCCTGTTGAGCACGGCATCCCAGAGTTTGTCTTTCACATAAAACGGCGAGTAGATAATGCTTGTTGTTTCCCCTATGAATGATTGAATTACAGGGCCTCCGGCTCTTTTGTCTGAGAACCGCTTTTCGGCAATGCGTACTATATCGCCCGGAGAAAGTTCCGGTTTTATAAATATTCCCGTAGTTTCAGGTAGAGCGAATTTAAGCTTCAGCGCCTGGGTTCGGAATCCGAGGGATACGGGAAATATTTCCGATTCTGTTCCCTGGTGGCTTATGTCTATAAACCTGTAGACGGTTTCTGCCGGGTTGCTTGAAAAGAGGGTTCCCTTGAATCGCCAGTACGGAAAATAGACGGCAGGATTCCGGGCGGAATCAGGGAAGGGAAGTACGTAGCGTAAATAACCGTTTTCCGGAAGAAAAGATTTGACCCTGCAGAAAGGGCACGCAAAAAGACGGTCTGTCTCTTCCAGGACTGCCGGTGCGCCGCACTGGGGGCATTTATGCTCTATGCTGATATTAAAGCTTTTCACCGCACATATTGCAGAAGACCGATTCCGTCAGGTTTTTGCCTCCGCATTTAACGCAGAGTCTCGGTTTTTCTTTTTCTCCGGCGGGATGACCGCAGCGGGGGCAGAAATTGGAATTAGGAGTAAGATTCTTTCCGCAGCTTCCGCACCGGATAAAGACAAGCTGCTGATGCCCGCAGGAGGGGCAGAATTTTGCGTCAAAAGCAACCGGATTGCCGCATTCCGGGCAATTCACGGCTTCTTTTGAGCCTGCTTTGCCGGATCCGTTTTCTCCCGCGGCAAAGTATTTTGCAAACATGGCAGGCATCATAATTCCGAGGCCTGCACCCATGCCTCCCGAAGCGCCTTCGGATTCCGAAGCCTTTTCCATGGCCATTGCGGCTTTCATCTGCATCAGTTTATTCATGTCGTCAAAGAGGCCGATGCGGCTCCGGTCATCTATAGCCTTCTGTACTTCGGGCGGTGGAGTGATCGAGTTGATATAAATATCGGCAAGCCCGAGACCGAAGCGGCCGAAATCGGTTTTAAGGCGCTTCGCCAGTCCTTCCGCAATATCTTCGTATTTTGCCGGGAGGTTCAGTATGGAATCGAGGGTCTCTCCCATGTAGTCGTTGAATCTCGATACGATCACGCTGTTTAAATATTCTTCTATTTCGGCGGTTGTGAATATCCCCTGGGTTCCGACCATGCTGTTTATGAAAAGGACAGGCTGCACAACCTGCATATTGAATATTCCGAAAGCTCTCAGCCTTACGAGGCCAAGCTGAGAATCCTTGAATGCCACAGGGTCTCTTGTGCCCCACTTGAGGTTTGTGAAGACCTTGAGGTTAACAAAATAGACTTCGGCCCGAAGCGGGCTGGTCATGCCCCACGGAATGCTTGCAAATTTTGTGAGCACCGGGATGTTGGCGGTCTTCAGAGTATGGCGTCCCGGGCCGAAGGCGTCTATAGCTTTTCCCTTGTAAAAAAAGACTCCGGCCTGGCTTTGTCTTACGGTCATCTGGGCGCCGTATTTGATCTCCCCTGAACCTTTTTCAGGAATACGGCGGACAAGCTCCCTGCCTGTGTCGTCGAACCACTCCAGGTTTTCCAGAAAAAAGACGTTGTCTGTTCCCATTTATTCCGCTCCTTTATTTATTTTCAGCCTCTTTCAGAAAATATTTTTCATAAAGCCTGTTCTCAATGAAAAGATTGTAAATGTCGGAATCAATATGGTTGTCATTTTTCATCTTGCTCATTATGTCGAGAGACTGGGAAAGAAGCATGGGCTTTTTATAAGGCCTGTCCTTTGCGGTCAAGGCTTCGAAAATATCGGCAACCGCTATTATGCGTGACTGCAGCGGCATATTCTCTGCCGTAAGGGCTCTCGGATATCCTGAGCCGTCCAGCTTTTCATGGTGCCCGGAAGCATACTCCGGCACATTTATGAGCTTTCGCGGAAATGGAAGATGAGTCAATATTTTAAAGGTGAAAGCCGCATGATTTTCGATTATCCTGCGCTCCATATCCGTGAGGGAGCCTTTGCGGACCAGCAGATTTTCGAGCTCTTCCCCTGTAATATAAGCGTGTTCGCCGTCAGGCGTCAGGTATTTTCTTGCCGCAATATCTTTAATCCTTTTTGCGTTTTCATCGGTTAAAAACTCTCCTGGAAGATTGCAGGCCCTTACAACTTGCAGGTCTCCGTCAAGACCTTTCAGCTTTTCCGAAAGTTCCGAATCGAGGCGCTTGATTTCCTCATCGCCCGAACCCTTTTGAATGAGATCCAGCTTTTTTGCGAGGTATTCGTTTTCGAATATTTTTGCAATGAGGTTGAATCTTGTTTCTACAAGATTGATGCGGTCAAAGATCGTTTGAAGCTTCGTTCTCTTATCTATCACATATTCGGGAGTTGTTATTTTACCCACGTCATGCATCCACGCCGCAATGCGTATTTCTTCCATTTCGTAGTCATTAAATGTGATGTCATTAAACGGAGGACTCTTTGTTTCATTGATTTTTTCCGCAATCATCATGGACAAATCAACCACCCTGTTGATATGGCCTCCTGTGTAGGGGGACTTTTCGTCGATTGCCGTGGCTATGCTTTTGATAAAGGCATAAAAGAGGTTTTTTAAATCCTGTATGAGCTGCATGTTTGTCAATGCTACAGCCGCCTGGGAGGCAAGAGAAGCTATCTCATCCACATATTCAT
>JAUYEO010000348.1 GCA_030689795.1 Desulfobacterales bacterium
AATTTCCTTTCAAAGGAGATTTTTATAGCATCATCAGGATTCCCGGAAATCTTTTTCCCATAGGGCCCCCTCATATTTTATCGAAGAATATACGGATTTATTTTAAGAGTTTGCCCTATATCAAAGCAATCTGTGTGCCAATAATCTGATGAGGCCCTGATTAATTATAACCTATTGATATATCTTCAATATTGAATTTGAATTAAATCTGTCATTGATCCCGGCCGCTAAACAATATGGATATTAAGTATGCGACTTGAACCGGTACGGGTTGTGTACATGACACAAAGTATCCATTGCATCTCTATATTACTTTTTTGGAATATGGGTGCATGCCTTCCCTTTGTCAAGGCGAATATTACGGCCTTATTGAGTTTTAATGGATAATTTGAAATTATAATATGGGAATATCGATGGCTGCATAAAAAACCATTTGCCGGTGAGATTAAGCCCTCTCTTAAAAAACAAGGAGACGGGATTCTGAAAGATTTGAATTGAAACAGTGAGTGCATTCCCTGCTTGAAGACTGTGTCGTAATACAGGTGAGGCGTGAATATGCCTCTTTTTCAGAGGGGTTTTACCGCTTAACTGCCGGGTTGGCGTTTTTCGGCGGCTTCAAGCAGAGCTTGGAATTTCGAGCGAAGATTCGGCAGCTTGGTTGTTACAACATCCCAGACTATGGTATAGTCAACACCAAAATAGTCGTGGATAAGCCTATCTCGCATTCCAGTGACTTTACGCCACTCGATGTCCGGTTGCATCTCCTTGATATCTTCCGGTAGTTTTTTCGAAGCTTCGCCGATGACATCGAGGCTTCGAACAAAGGCCCTCTTTAGCGTTGGATTCCTGACAAAGGATTCAAAGTCCGTATCCGATATCTGAGTTAAGATGTAGTCGATTTCGTCCAAGATATGGTGTATGTATTCATGCGGCGATAGAGACACGCTCAACCTCCCTGAGAATATGTGGCCCGATGTGTGGGCTAAGAGCCTCTGGAGTAACCAATTCGACTTTGCACCCCAGGAGTTCTTCAAGGAGGAACGCAATCTCCATAAAATTGTCGAAAGTGTGCTTTTTAGGCATGAATTCCACGAGGATATCAATGTCACTCAAGGACGTCTGACTACCCCGAACAAATGAACCGAATAGCCCAATATTTTTGACGCCAAAGAATGCCAACTTTTCCCGTTCCTCTATAAAACGCTGAAATATTAATTCTCTGGTGTTAACCTTCTTGACCATTATCTATCCTCCACTTCAACCGCATAACCGGATGCTTTTCCGCCAAAAGCGCTGAGAGCATCGGCGACCCTATCGGCGTGATACTTTTCGGTATCCGATGCGCTTAAGTTGTTTTATAATCATATCGAAAATTTTGCTATAAGGCAACAGTTGATTCTGGGGGGGAGCTTCGATAACCCACATTTGCCGGGTCAGCCCGGACACTGACCCGGAATTTCACGGATATTATACTAAGGTCTAATTCTTTCTGATGGGGCTCACAATTGTGTTGCTCATCCGTTCAAGGGCTAGCATGAGGGCCTGGGTGCCCAGTTTCGCGCCGCCGTTTGCAATCACCGACATGTACAATTGATTCACTAGGGAAAGCCCCGGGAGCACGATCTTCATTCTTTTTGCCTCATCAAGG
>JAUYEO010000355.1 GCA_030689795.1 Desulfobacterales bacterium
TCTTGATAAGGATCTTAAGGAGAGCCCGGGAGGAATAGAAAACGGTATGACATTTATAACCGGCCCAAGCAAAACAGCCGATATCGAGGCCACGATGGTTCACGGGGCACACGGCCCCCGCGAAGTATATGTTTACGTTGTGACAGGAGACTGATCCCCGGTTTTTCCGCCGCAGGTCCGCCAATGACGGAGTCTCTGGTTTTGGTTTCTTTTTCGGTTTGAACCGTTCAAGCTGATGGAGCCTGTACGGCATTGCCCCTGCCGCCCCTCGAACCCTCGAATCCTTGAACCCTTGAATCCTGGATAGGATTACCAACTCTTTTGGAGGTGATCATTATTCCTTTTCCGTATTACATCATGCTGCCTTCAGTTCTGATGTGCAGTGAGGGCAGCGGGTGGCTTTGACTGGAATGACCGACAAACAGTGCGGGCATTCCTTTGTAGCTGCCGGTGCAGGTTTCGTGAGCTGCAGTTTGTTTGCGAATCTGACCACGAAGAAAATTACAAGAGCTACAATCAGGAAATCAATCAGGGTATTTAAAAACATCCCGTAGTTGATCGTAGGCACACCCGCCTTTTTTGCCTCAACAACAGACGTATAAGGAGTTCCGGAGAGGTTCAGAAAAAGATTGCTGAAATCAACCTTGCCGAGCACCAGTCCTATCGGAGGCATTATGATATCATTAACCAGCGAAGTCACGATCTTGCCGAAAGCGCCACCGATAATAACTGCTATGGCAAGATCAAGAACATTGCCCCTCATGATGAATGTTTTGAATTCCTTGAACATATTCCTCCTCTTGTGATTTGGTAAAGTTAAAGTATTAATGCCTGGACAAGCGGGCTATTATTTCATCCTGGGCTTCTTTTGAAAGATCGGCGAAATAGGCGCAGTAGCCGGCGACCCTTACTGTAAGCCATTTGTATTCGCCGGGATTTGCCTGTGCATTTCTCAGCATCTCAGGTGTCAGGGCATTGAACTGAATCTGCATCCCTCCCTTTTTGAAATACCCATTTACAAGAAGGTCAAAAAGCTCAAACCCCTGCTTGTTGTTAATAATTACAGGATCGAGCCCCATCTGAAGATTTACGCCGTTTGCGGCCTGCGCGAAATCCACGGAAGATACCGAATTCAAAAAGGCCGTAGGTCCCCTGTCTGATGACTCGGCAGCCGGGGTTATCCCGTTTGACAGCGGCATTCCGGAAAGCCTTCCGGAGGGAAGGCCGGAAACATATTTCCCGAATGCGATATGCGCCGTAACGCTGTAGAAACCGGGTATGTAAATTCCGCCGCGCGGATTTTTGTGTTTTGTAACTTCATCGGAATATATGCCTGCAACAAGTTTTGCGTAACGGTTTCCGGGTTCGTCATCCCGTCCGTAACGCGGAGCCTTGTTCAGGATCAGCTGCCTTATATCTTCTCTGCCATTAAAATTATTCCTCACTATGCCGGCAAGCTCAGAAAGACTTATTTTCTTTTCCTGATAAACAAGCCAGTCAATTGCGGCAAGTGAATCAGCAACATCGGCAACCCCTACTCCCTGGACCCCGGTGAAGTTATATTTGGCGCCTCCAGCCGTGACATCCAGTCCTTTTTCGCCAGGCCCGTCAATAAAGGAAGAGAGAAGAGGCGCCGGATAATAATCCCTGTGGGTCTCTCCAAGAAGGTTGGTTCCGTCAACCATCATCTTGACAACGTGCTCAGTTTGGAGCCTGAAAGCGTTCACTACATCGTCCATGTCTGTAAAATCATCTATATCGCCTGTCTCAGGGCCGATTCTGTCTTTAAGCAAAAGAGATTTCCCGTTGTTCAATGCAAGTTCAAGGCATAGGGGAAGATTTACAAGGGCCGAATCGGTTGCGCCCATAGTCTTTCCCTGGGGATTCGGCTCAACGCATCCGAGAGGAGCGTAATCCCTTGAATCCTCCGGCGAACAGCCTGCTTTCACAAGCGCCGGGACAATAACATCATCATTGTAAAGCGAAGGATGGGGAGAGCCGGAAGAAACAGAGCTATAGACATTCTTCCGGAAAGCTTCGGGAGTCGCCTTGTGAAATCTTGCATAAAGGTTCGGAAGCGGTGTGGCAAGATCACTGACGGAATCGAGGATCAGATGGGAAAGCTCATTTGTTGCATCACGACCCTCTTCATCGATACCGCCGACGCAGACGCCCTGGCTCGTCAGCAATCCGCTGAAGTATTCATTGAACTTTCCGGGATAAAAAGGAAGAAACTCGCAGATCTTGAGCCAGAAGCATTGCAACATTTCACGTGCACTCTCTGGCGTGATCTCCCCTGATTCAATTCCTTTCCGGTAAAGAGGATAAAGATGCTGGTCCATTCTTCCGAAGGAAATGGCATTGTCGTAGTTCTCCTGATATAATGCCAGATGTGTAAGCCAGATGGATTGCAGGGCCTGTTGAAAGCTACCGGGAGGATTCAGGGGAACGGTACTGCAATTTTCCGCGACTGACAAAAGCTCTTTCTTTCTTTCCGCATCTTTCCCGTCATCTGCAAGCCTTTTTGCCTCTGTCGCATACCTTTCCGCGAACCGGAGAACTCCCGAAAGAGCGATGAGAGCGGCCGAGTAAAAATCTCTTTTCTTTTTATCCGCTTCTCCTGCAAGCCTCAAGTTTATTTCCTTTACGATTCCGGAGACTCCTTTTTCAATTAAAAGACCGTAATCCGGGGTGATATGCGAAATGCCGGCGAATTCAGTGAGGACATATACTCCATAGAGAGAAAAGAGCCTGAACGGCTCGAAGCTTTTCATGCCTATTACAACCTTTTCAGGTTCAACCTTTACCCGGCTGAAGAAAAATCCCCTGAACGAGCCCGGGAGCATCATGAAAGCTCGTGTAAAAATGGTGCCGAGGCCGAGCATCAGTCTTCCGCCGAAACTCTTTGAAATTATCCCGTTTATGGCGCATGCCCCGACCGTCCTTGAGACCCAGTAGGGGAATATGCTTTTTTCGAAGAGATCGATATCCTTTCCGGATATATGAAACGCGTTTGTCTTTCTTTTGCCGATCATCCTGATTTCAGGCAGCATGGCAAGGCTTGAAAATTCCGGGTAGAGCATTGCCGAATTTCTCTTTGAAGATATGGCGCCTGTTATCAGCTCACCCGGATAAATGATTACCGGCATCCGCTCCAGAATATATGAAACGGCCTTTGCCCTTGTGACAACAGCCGGATCATCAGGCAGGCTGAGATCCCTGTAAAACTCGGTGAGCAGTCTTGCGCGCTCGATGCATATGCTCCTCGGGGAATTCTGGATATCCGCCTTTAAGGATATTATTCTCTGTGATAGATTGTTCATGCTTCACGCCTCTCGCCTCTCACCTCTGATATCAGTTGTCAGGGTCCGGCTGTCAGTTGTCAGGAAAAGCTTTTTTCACCCTGCTCCCTGCCCCCTTTTTTAGCCTCTCGTCTTACGCCTTACGCCTGAAATATTACTTCAAATCCTTTTCTGCCGAAGGTTTCCGCCTTTTTTATAAGTTCCTCTTCTCCGAGCGAAGCGATTCCAAGGGGCTTGATTGTATCGTGCAGTTTTTTGAGCTTGCTCTCCCACATCCGATGATACGGAAGAAGATGAACCGAAGACTCGCCCGCATCTTTTAAAAAAAGAGCGACTGCTTCAAGCTCTTCCTCACTGTCATTCATGCCCGGTACAACCGGCATCCTGATCTGCCTGGAGATTCCGGCCCTGATTACGTTTACAAGATTGTTTTTTATCGGCGTGTTATCCTTTCCTGTGAGCCTTTGGTGAAGTTCAGGTGTTACCGCTTTTATGTCGAAAAGAACAAGATTAACCATTTTAAGCAAAGGCTCCGCCTTTTCCCAGTCGAAATAACCGCATGTTTCAACTGCAACATGAATTTTCTTTTCTTTTAAAACGGGCAGAAGCTTCGTCAGAAATCCCGTTTTAAGCATCGGTTCGCCGCCGCTTAAGGTGACGCCGCCTTCAGGGCCATAGTAATCAACGTCTTTGAGAAGCTCAGTTACAAGTTCTGTAACGGAATATTGCTTTGCCGCAGGCTCAAGCGCCTTCGATGGACATACAAGTGTGCAGGCAAACTGACCTTTGCATGATTCGCGGTTAATATGAGGATGGTCATTTATGATTATTGCTCCGTTCGGGCAGGCACTTTGGCATTCCCCGCACAAAATGCATCTTTCTTCCGAAAAAACCAGTTCGTTTTCAAATTTCATGGCTTCCGGGTTCTGGCACCAGAGGCAGCGAAGATTGCATCCCTTGAAAAAAACCGTGGTCCTGATTCCCGGACCGTCATGGATGGAAAATCTCTGGATATCGCAAATAAGAGCGGTAGCCGCCGGTTTCTGGTTTCTGGTTTCTGGTTTTTGGTTCATAGTCTATCGTCTCTGGTTTCTTTCTATTAACCTTGTAACTTGTTCCTGATCCCCGGCCACTGGCCACTGATCACCAATCAAAAGCTTTTGGTCTTTCTGCCTTTGATAGTTCTTTACTTTTACCAGATATTATCCTATTTTAAAAGTCAAAATCCCTTCCTTCAAGGAGGTTCCCTCATGATCACTATTATTGCCAAGATATTAAAAGCTTTAAATTCCGAAACAGATCCTGCCCAGATAGGCCTTGCGGTCAGTTTTTCTTTAATCGCGGGACTGACGCCGACATTGAGCATCCATAATCTTGTCGTGCTTTTTCTGGTGCTTATCCTGAGGGTGAATATTTCAATATTTATCGTCGGAATAGGTATTTTTTCAGGTCTTTCCTTCCTGCTCGATCCTGTTTTTCACAGGATAGGGCTCGGTCTACTTACGGCAGGGCCATTAGAAGGATTGTGGACCTCTTTTTATAATTTACCCCTCTTGCGGATTGAACGCTTCAACAATTCAATCGTCATGGGGAGCCTTCTTTTTTCCATAGCGCTTTTCGTGCCGGCTTTTATTTTCAGCATGTTTATCGTAAGGCAATACAGAGAGCATATTCTCGAGCGTGTCCGGAACACGCGGATAATGCAGATGATTATGGCAAGCCGGATATATTCGACCTACCAGGCTGTTTCAGGATGGGGAAGCAATATATGAACAGATGGATTCGCTGGCAGGGACTTGTCGCTTTTCTGGGTGTGACGATATCCATATGCCTTATATGGGCTCTATTTGTGGATCCGGTTATAAAAAGGATTATTGAAAAGACCGGTACAAAGATTGTAGGCGCCAAGGTTGAGCTTGAAAAAGCAGACCTTTCTCTTTTTCCGATAGGTCTGACTCTCTTCGGATTGCAGGTTACGGACCCCGATGAGCCCATGAAAAATGCAGTTGAAATAGGGAGGATCGCAGGAACTGTCGACAGCCTTCAATTGCTGCGAAGAAAAGTCATTGTAGATGAGATGAGTGTCGAAGGGGTCCGTCTCGGGACGCAGCGCATAAGATCAGGTGCCATATCAAAAAAGACTGAAAAAGGCGGAAAAGACAAAAAGAAGGAAGCTGTCCCCGGTCTTACGATGATGAAGCTGCCCGATATTCAGGATCTCCTCGGGAAGGAAAATCTTCAAACCCTTCAACTGGTTCAATCTATCAGGACAGATATTGAGGGGGGGAAGGAACTGTGGACGAAAAATATTGCGGGACTCCCCGGAAAGGAAAAAATAGACGGATACCGGAAGCGGATCGAAGCGCTGAAAGGAACAAAAGGGTCGTCGAAGAATATTGGGGATATCGGTGGAATCCTCAGCTCTGCCGGAGAGGCTCAGACTCTTTATAAGGATATTCAGGCAGACCTTGAGTTGCTTCAGAAATCCCAGAAGGGATTAAACGCAACCCTTGCAAACTTTAAAGATCAGATTGCTAAAATTGAGAAAGCCCCGCAGGAGGATGTCCGGCGCCTGTCGGAGAAATACGGGTTTTCAGCCTACGGTTTGGCGAACATGAGCCGTTTTTTTATAGAGCCGGGGATAACCGCCTGGGTCGACAGGGGGCTATACTGGAAGGCAAGGCTTGAGCCACTCGTTGAGAGGGCTATTGAGAAAAAAGGAAATGCAGAAGTGATCAAACCGTTGAGGGCGAAAGGAAGCGATGTGCGCTTTAAAGAAAAAGAGCCGCTGCCTGATTTTCTTATCCGTGTCGCCAAGGTATCTGTTCAGCTTCCTATGGGAGATTTTTCCGGGGCAGTAAAAAATATTACACCTGATCAGAATATTCTAGGTCAGCCCCTGTTGTTCGCATTTTCAGGAGAAAAACTTTCAGGTGTGCGGTCTGTCAGACTTGATGGAGCGATAAACCGGGTTTCTCCCGGCTCACCTGAAGACAGCATCAATCTGCGCCTTGAAGGTTATAAAGTACAGACAAAGAGCATTTCACAGGATTCATCCCTGCCGCTCACACTGGAAAAAGGGGATGCTGATCTGGAACTTAAAGCAGCACTTTCAAAGGGTTTTATTGATGCAACCGTGGCGGCAAAACTGCAGGGTGTTCGTTTTTCAGCAGGCGGAGCCGACGCTCAATCCGGTTTCGGCAAGGCGGTCTCTTCGGCGCTCTCGGGAGTATCAACAGTAGTGGTCAAGGCCATGATAACAGGCCCGACGAATAATTATCAGATGCAGATTTCATCCAACCTTGACGATATACTCAAAGATGCTGTCGGCTCAATAATAAAGGATCAGGTTGCCCAGTTTGAGAATAAACTGCGTGCGGCCATATCCGACAGGGTGAGCGGTCCGCTTCAGGAAGCAAAGGGAAGTCTCGGTGGATTTGAGGGCCTTGGGGGAGAGGTGGAAAGCCGGATATCCCAGTTGACAGGGATACAGGGGGGAGGAGTTCAGAAACAGTCTCAGCTTGGGGGTTTCCAGCTTCCGTTTAAACTGCCTTTACAGTAAAGTTGACGGGCCTACGTTTGTCTGCGGTAAAAAATATGAAAAACAGTTCATATCGGCGGACAGTAAATTTATATAAATAATCAAACAAATTAAACACATCACCGAGCTTTTTCTTATCCGGTTATTCTCTTTTCCGATAACATTATGAAAGATGCCCGGCGTATCCATCCGTCTTGACAGATAATGGCCTTCATATTATTATTATTATCAACTATTATAAAAAAGGGTGAAATACTACATGCAGAGATCATCAATATATTCGCAAACCAAGCCTCTTTTCTCTCATGAGACAGTGCCCATTGATTCATTTGATATAATTGGTAAAAACTGCATAGATATTAATTCTGATACAGAACCTTCAATTCCTGCCGGACAAAGCATGGCATTGGCACAAATTGAATTCCTTGACCGGAAGATGTGTCAGCACTTCCACGATAAGCTGAAAGTTCAACCGATCCTGACGCGTCAGATTGTGAGTTTTCAGGCAAACAAATCGAGACCTAATTATCGCTGGTATAAATACAAAGAAGCCTTTTCAGCATCTCTTATTGAGTATCTGCTGGATAAATATGGCATTTCCACCGGCAAGATGCTCGATCCGTTTGCCGGAAGCGGCACAGCAATGTTTGCCGCAAGTGAGGCCGGAATAGATGCAGATGGTATTGAGTTGCTTCCCATAGGTCAACAAATCATCCTTGTTCGAATGTGCCTGGAAAGGGAATTTTCAACGAAGGATTTTGCTGCTCTCAGGAAGTGGGTTAAAGATTGTCCTTGGCATCAATTCGAGACAAAAGCAGTTCTTCCAAAATTACGTATCACAAATGGCGCATACCCGGAAAAGACGGTTGAATCGATTGAGCGGTATCTGAGTGCCTTGCAAAATGAAAATGAACGTGTCCGGTCGGTTTTGTATTTTGCCTTATTATGTGTATTGGAATCTATAAGCTTTACACGCAAAGACGGACAATATCTCAGATGGGACTACAGATCAGGACGGAGGCATGGTGCAAAACCTTTCGATAAAGGGAAAATCCTCGGATTCGATAAAGCGATATGTGACAAAATAGAGGATATCTGTGATGACTTGTGTTGCAGAAAAAAATCCGGAGAGTTATTTCCGGCAAAGGTATTGAGTGGCAATCTCAACCTCTTTAAAGGATCTTGTCTCGATGTAATGCCGACATTGCCGGAGAATTCATACGATACCGTTGTGACATCGCCACCTTATTGCAACCGTTACGACTACACCAGAACTTATGCTTTGGAGTTGGCATTGCTTGGCGTCGGCGAGCAGGAGTTATCACAACTCAGACAGACTATGCTTAGCTGCACAGTTGAGAACCGGGTCAAAGATCTGAACAGTATCAATCCAAAATGGATAAACGCAATAGCAGCCGCGGACGGACAGGAGTTGCTGCAGTCTATCCTGAGTTACCTGGAAGATGAAAAGGCGGAAGGCCGGTTGAATAATAACGGCATTCCGAGAATGGTAAGAGGCTATTTCTATGAAATGGCCTGCATTATCGCAGAATGCGCCCGTGTCATGAAGTCAAAGGCTTTTTTTTTCATGGTAAATGACAATGTTCGCTATGCCGGAGCGAGCATCTCGGTTGATATGATCCTTTCAAATATAGCTGAAAAGCTCGGATTTCATGTCGAGAACATTCTGGTATTGCCGAACGGCAAAGGCAACAGCAGCCAGCAAATGGGAAGACATGGTCGGGATCCTCTGAGAAAATGCGTTTATCTTTGGAGAAAGATATAGTGGGAAAGAAAAAACCGTACTGTATGCACCTTTCCGGCAGTTCCGACCTTAGAACTACCTATGAAGAGATTCGAGCCGGTTTTGTCGCGCTGGCCCTTGAAAAAAACCGGAGGGCTACGCCATTTGTTGAACAAGCAAGATCATTAAAATTGGCCGCGTCTCAGGCAAGGACGCCCGCCGATTTGCTTAAAATTGAAATCATCCAACCGGCATTACTCACAGCATCGGGTTTATCCGACAAAGCAATCGGGCATCTATTACCACAGGATGGAATTGAGGCAATACAAGGACTGATATCAAAATATCTTGAACCGGCCGGTCCGGCTTTTATTGAGGAGTTGGTTTACAGGTTTCTGTTGACCAGAGGTGACACTCTTGGGGGTTCAATGCGCAATGTAGGCGGTGTAATGGCAGAGCGCAAATTGACTCGTGCCACAATCGCCAATCTCAGCCTTGTTAAAATTCCCTATCAGTGGCTTCATTCAGGCAGTAAAGAGCGGTTGAAAGGGAAAGATGAAGACGCTGATGTGGAACTCTATCTTACCGGGCTTAGCTGGTTCAGAAAGGGAAAAGTTCGGACAATGATATATAATCGCAAAGTGCCGTTTATAAATAAGAACGTAGACTTTTGTCTTCTCAATTGCAGTCCGCAAGAACTATTCTCAGCCGTTAATAATCCGGCACTCTATATTGCACTAGGGGAGCTAAAGGGCGGTATTGATCCGGCAGGGGCTGACGAACACTGGAAAACCGCGAGAACATCTCTTACCCGCATACGAAAAGCATTTTCTGACCGGAAGATTACGCCTCATATTTTTTTTGTCGGCGCCGCCATAGAAAACAGCATGGCCGGGGAAATTTGGCATCAGTTGGAAGACGGCACGTTGAGTAATGCCGCCAACCTGACGGATGCTGATCAGGTTGTCTCTCTGTGCAGCTGGTTATGCAGCTTGTAATACTTCCATGCCAATCATTTTAGTATTCAAAATGCCGATTATCGCCTTCAAGATGCTGAATGCGGTGTCCCGGACGGCAATAATAGTTTCAAGTTTGGCAGCCACTCATTTTGCTGCCGGATATACCAGGCTGTCCGATCTCAATCTTCAGCCTATCATGCCTTTTACTAAAAGCTCCAAAAATTTTATTGTAATAAATTTGTTAACAGATTATCCTTATAATTAAATAATTTGATGCGGTTCAATGAAAACAAGAGACAATGGACAGGATAGGCAACATAAATCTTAGTGCCACGAATGAACTCCTAAATTTGTGGTGATATTAAGAAACTTCATAATAACTTGTTGGGACTCAATAGATAGAATTGAAAATAGGTTGTGAACAGGATAGACTATGGGCATGAATATTCCTCATCCAATCCCGTATCAGGGGAGCAAACGGAACTTGGCGGACGATATTTTGCGGTGCTTCCCCGCAAATGTGTCTACTCTGTATGAGCCATTTGCCGGATCGGCAGCGATATCGCTGGCTGCCGCCGCGTACAAGCGCGCAAAGGCTTTTCAGATAAACGATTTGAATAAACCGATGATCGATCTTTGGCGCGCCATTGTCAATACACCGAACAAGCTGGCCAAGGAATATGAAGACCTTTGGAATGAACAACTTGACGATCCGAAGGTTTATTATAACAAGGTTCGGGATGAGTTCAACTTAACCGGTAGACCTGATTACTTTCTTTATCTACTTGCACGGTGCGTCAAAGCTTCAGTCCGGTATAACGCTAATGGAGAATTCAACCAGAGTCCCGATAACCGCCGAAAGGGAACAATGCCCGTCACCATGCGAGAACAGATTCTTGGAGCCTCATCTCTCCTGAAAGGGAAGATGGCCTTTTCATCCAAGAATTACAGGGATGTTGTAACGCAAGCGACCGAGAGCGACCTTGTTTATATGGATCCGCCATATCAGGGGGTTTGTGGGAATAAAGATACACGCTATCTTGCCAGTGTGCAGATTTGTGAGTTCGTCGAAGTTCTTGAACACCTCAACGCCAGGCATATCAGATACCTTGTTAGTTACGATGGGCGCACCGGAGATAAAGTTCATGGCGTTCGCCTTCCCGAGCATTTAAACCTTACACACATGGAACTTCAAGCTGGCCGATCCACGCAGGCAACCCTATTGGGAAGGGATGACGCTACTATTGAGTCGCTTTATCTGTCCCCAGCATTAGCCGATGAACTCATTAAATCGAAAACTGTCTACCGCTTAACACGAAGCGAACAAATATGCCTTTTTGAGGCGAGATCATGACAAAACCAAAACTTCCAAAAGAATTCATAAAGCTGTGCAAAAAAGTCACAGCCAAGCGGCCTCGGACCGTCATTGACCATATTCTCAAACATGGATTCGTAACCACGCAAGAGTTGAAAGACAAGTACGGCTACAATCATCCCCCGCGAGCTGTTCGCGACGTCAAAGAAAACGGCATCCCGATTGAGATGTTCAGGGTTGAAGGTACGGACGGACGCAAAATTGCCGCATACCGTTTCGGAAATCCTAATAAATCCCGATTTGGAAAATTCATCGGCCGCACGGCGTTCACGAAGGATCTGAAACGAGCCCTGATCGAAAAGTATGGTCCTCGGTGCGCTATTTACCTTGAACCATTCGGTGAACGAGAGTTGCAGATTGACCACCGTATCCCCTTTGAGGTTGCGGGAGATGCCGCAGAGGGAAAGCAGGATCCGGAAGACTTCATGTTGCTCTGCGGCTCGGCAAACCGCGCCAAATCGTGGTCTTGCGCGCACTGTGCAAATTGGCTTGAACAGAAAGATACCAATATATGTCGGTCATGTTACTGGGCTTATCCAGAGGATTACACTCACATTGCCATGCGCCAAGCGCGTCGGCTTGACATCATGTGGACAGATGCTGAAGTTTCAGTCTATGATCGGATGAAAAAGAAGACGGAAGAACTTCAGCAAGAAATGCCTGCCTACGTGAAGAAGATCATAGAGAGGAATCTATGAAAGAAATGTCCCAACATCAAGCGCATGCACCGGACGCGCTACCGCGCGCCGATGCATGCGCTTGATGTTCAAAGACATGATGGAAGAATTTATGACCCGATTGATTAAAAACGAGTTGTCTATGATTGAAGAGATTGATAATATTACTATTTTATATGCCTGTGAATCAGGAAGCCGTGCATGGGGTTTTGAGTCTGCCGACAGCGATTACGACGTCAGATTTATCTATTTGCGACGAACTTTGCAGTACTTGACCGTTGAACGTGGCAGAGAGGTTATCGAGAAGCCTTTGGAAAACGGAATTGATCTATCGGGCTGGGATTTGATCAAAGCATTGGAATTGTTTCGCAAATCCAACCCGCCTTTACTGGAATGGCTTCAGTCACCTATCGTGTATCGCTCCACATCATCGCTGATAGGGAGGCTGCATGCGCTTTTATCCCAATATTATTCTCCAAAGGCATGCATGTACCACTATCTTCATATGGCCAAAGGGAACTTTCGTGAATACCTGAGGGGAGAGGAAGTATGGACAAAGAAATACTTCTACGTGCTCCGTCCCGTTCTTGCTTGCCTGTGGATTGAGAAAGGTCTGGGAGTAGTTCCGACAGAATTCCATAAACTGGTCGAAGCAATAGTGGCTGACAGAGAGCTGAAGGACGAGATAGATGCACTTCTTGCCGCAAAGAAAGCGGGACTGGAACTTAGAAAAGGCCCACGCAACGAAATCATTTCGTCTTTTATTGAACAACAAATACTTAGGCTGAATAGCGCAGGTCAACGGTCAGCAGTCACGAGCGATCCCTTATCCTTGAATCGTCTATTTGTCGACATTCTAACGGAAGCAAACGGAAACACCATCCAACCAAATACTTCAGCGAATAGGCCATAAAGCGGCCTCTCGCCGACCTCCGAAATTATGATATATAAAGACCTGTTTGCCGGAAAAAGGTCATTGGCCGGCAAAGACTTAAATGTCAGAGTAAAAATTCCAATAATTGATTGACATGGTTCTCTCAAAGTAATACTATTACAGGTATTACACCATTCAGGAGGTATAATCATGCGAGTTACAACAAAAGGGCAAGTAACCATCCCTTTGCCCATTCGTGAAAAATTAGGTATAACACCTGCTGTTGAAGTTGATTTTATTGAAGAAAAGGGCCGTGTCTATTTGGTGAAGGTAAAGGGGGAAAATATTAAATCCCGCAATTTTCAAAGATTGCGGGGTATATCAACCGTAAAGATGACGACAAATGAAATTATGGATTTGACAAGAGGGGAAAAATGAAGGGTGTTCTGGTTGATTCGAATATTATTCTGGACGTTTTCCAGGATGATTCGGTTTGGGCGGATTGGTCTGAAACCACACTGGAAAAATATTGTCAACAAACAACGCTTTACATTAATTCAATGATCTATTCTGAAATCTCCATTGGTTTTGTTTTAATTGAGGATTTGGAATCCGCCATTGCCAAAGCCGGATTTCGGATGTTGGAAATTCCCAAAGAGGCTTTGTTTTTGGCAGGAAAGGTTTATCTCAAGTACAAAAAAATGAAAGGAATAAAAAGGACTCCGTTGCCGGATTTTTATATAGGCGCGCAAGCTGCAGTACTCCAGTTAGATCTGATTACGAGAGATGTTTCCAGGTATAGGTCATATTTTCCAAGTGTAAAGTTGATCAGTCCTTAGTGAGTAAGAGATTATTTCCTGCGTTTTCTTGCAGGAAATAATCTCGTAAACTTACTTATCCCGTTTATCGGGGTTAGTCTTTTATGAAAAATTATCATATCAATTTAAGCTTAGAGGGGAAGCATGACGGGAAAAGGTTTTTTTGATGTTAAAAGAAGCGCAGCAAAAACTTCGGAAGGAAATATTGAACTGCCCATGCTTTTTTATGATGTCGGGGTTCGATACCTTAACTTCTGGATTGATTATGAAAATGCAGCTTCCAAGCTTGCCGGAACAGGCCTTCTCCCATGTCGTTTTTTCAACGAAAAGGCAATCGTCAGTCTTGTTTATTTTCAGTATCGGAGTGTTGACATCGGCCCTTACGACGAA
>JAUYEO010000362.1 GCA_030689795.1 Desulfobacterales bacterium
CTTACAATAGCAGGCTCTGATCCTTCGGGCGGCGCAGGAATCCAGGCCGATCTTAAAACGTTTCACGCTCACGGTGTTTTCGGCATGAGTGTGATAACAGCCGTGACGGTTCAGAACACGAAGAAAGTATCTGGCGTTCAGGAGATCAATCCCCATATCGTGCGTGACCAGATTCTTTGTCTGTTTGAAGATATACATATTGATGCCGTTAAAATCGGAATGGTTTCCGGCATAAAACTGATTGAAACAATTGCGGGCGCTCTTGGGGAAATCAATCTGCCTCCTGTGGTCCTTGACCCTGTCATGATTTCAAAAAGCGGGTACAGCCTTCTTAAAAAAGATGCGCGGGATGCCCTTGTCGAAAATCTCTTTCCCCTTGCGGAAGTTGTTACTCCGAACATTTACGAAGCTGAAGCCCTGACGGACGAAAAAATTGAAAGCATAGATGAAATGAAACACGCAGCGGCAAGGATTTTAAGACTCGGCGCCAAAAAAGTAGTTGTAAAAGGAGGGCATCTCGGCGGGAAACTCGCAACGGATATTTTATACGACGGGATTCTTTTCAAGGAACTGACGAGTAAAAGGATTGAGACAAAAAACACGCATGGAACAGGCTGCACCTTTTCTTCCGCGATAGCGGCAAATCTTGCGAAAGGCATCGATTTTTTCAATGCCGTCTCTGATGCAAAGGCATATATAACTGGAGCCATAGAGCATTCGCTTGAAATCGGGCACGGGCACGGCCCTGTCGACCATTTCTTCAATTTTCACGAAAGAGCCGGAAAATCAGATGGAAAGTAAACAATCTTTAACATCAGCCAACCTTTTTTTTCTCTGGTTCGGAGCAGCCGTTTCGGTCGCAGAAATACTTACAGGCGGATATCTTGCCGATCTCGGAGTTTCAAAAGGCATTTGGGCCATCATCTTGGGGCATCTTGCGGGAACAGCCCTGCTTGTAGCAGCCGGGATCATAGGATTCAATGAGAAGCTTCCTTCCATAATGTCCACCCGGATATCGTTCGGAAGGCAGGGATCTTATCTCATATCCGTTATAAACATACTGCAGCTCATAGGCTGGACAGCCATAATGATTATCGTTGGGGGAAGAGCGATCAATGTCGTCACATCTTCACTCTGGAATTTCGACAACATCGCAGTTCAATCAGTTGTAATGGGGCTTTTAATAGGAATCTGGGTCCTTTCCGGATTCCATGGGTTCAAAAAATTAAACATGACGGCTGTTTTTCTCCTTCTTATCCTGACCATTGTAATGACTGTCGTTATTTTCAGGCAGACTCCGGACCTTTCGATCGTTAAAAGTCCGGGGTTTTTCGGAACCGGATTCGAGCTTTCCATAATCATGCCGATAAGCTGGTTTCCCCTGATAGCGGATTATACTTCCCTGTCGGAATCAAAAAAAGGAGCCTGGGTTGCGCCGTTTGCAGGGTATTTCACCGGAAGCTGCTGGATGTACGGCATCGGAATGTTCGGCGGAATATATTCCGGTTCACCTGATCCGACAGGCATGATGCTTGCCGCAAACCTCGGCATCATCGCCCTTATGATAATCGGCCTGTCAACCATCACAACGACATTTCTGGATGTTCACTCGGCGGCGATCTCACTTTTGAATATCTTTCCCAGGATAAAAAGAGGACTTGCCGGAGCCGTTTTCGCTCTTTTGGGGACTCTTCTTGCAATCTTTTTTCCCATGGAACAATACACTTCCTTTCTGTATATCCTGGGCTCCGTTTTTTCTCCGCTTATATCTATTCTGCTTACAGACTATTTCATTCTCAAAACCGATTCGCGGAATAAAAAGGCGGACCCTGTTGCGATGGCCTCTCTCGCTGCAGGCATTATCTTTTACTACTTTATCAAACCGTTTCAGATAATGACCGGCCCCACGCTTTTAACAATAATATTCACTTTCATGATCCATTTTATTTTAAGAAAGGTTTTTAAAAAATAAATTATGGGAAATCAGCATCCGGAACCGGCAAAGAGTTATACCCGCAAGGCTGCATATGCGGTCGTTCTTGCGGCAGCAGGAATCGCGCTATCTCCATACACCTCTTTTCCCGTCGGGATTGCCAAAATAAATCCTACCCAGCATTTCATCAACATGCTGGGGGCGGTACTCCTCGGCCCTTTCTGGGCGATGGTAACGGCTGCCGTCATCGGCCTGATCCGGAATGTAATGGGAGTCGGCACCATTCTCGCATTTCCCGGAGGGATGATCGGAGCCATCCTTGCCGGCTATCTCTTCCGGTATACACGGAATTTGTATATCGGGGCATTCGGCGAAGTGATCGGGTCAGGGATTATCGCCCCTGTCGTAAGCTCGCTTTTTTTTGCTCCCGTATTGATGGGGAAAGCAATACCTCTTGTCGCGCTTATTCCTTCCTTCCTTGCAAGTTCGGTGACCGGGGCAATCCTTGGAATCATATCTGTGAAGGCATTGATCCGCGCGGATATTCTGTATCCTGAAAGTTATAATGCCTGATGCATTACTCTCATACGATAAAAATAAGCAGCCTTAAATATTCCTACCGGGAAGAAACGGCATTCCCTGTGTTGAACGGAATAGATCTTACATCCGGGGAAAATGAATATATTCTCCTTTGCGGGGCGAGCGGCTCCGGAAAATCAACCCTATGCCGCACCTTTAACGGCCTTATTCCTCATTTTTACGGCGGGTCTCTCGAAGGATATGTGCGAATAGCCGGAGTCGACACTACCATCCGGACAGTCGGAGATATGCTTGAACTGGTCGGAATGGTCTTTCAAAATCCTGAAGCACAGCTCTTCTGCAGCACCGTCGAGCATGAAATTGCCTTCGGTCTTGAAAGCCTGGGACTTGCACCGTCTGAAATAAAAAGCAGAGTCAA
The DNA here is from genome assembly GCA_030689795.1 of Desulfobacterales bacterium. Taxonomy (GTDB): domain Bacteria; phylum Desulfobacterota; class Desulfobacteria; order Desulfobacterales; family RPRI01; genus RPRI01. Next base: position 2,892 of record JAUYEO010000362.1, read on the forward strand.
GCGGGCGGCGGAAAAACTTTCCATTGCGGATCTTCTTCACCGCAATCCCCATACTCTCTCGGACGGCGAAAAACAACTTGTTGCGATAGCGGCTGCAACCGCGCTGTCGCCGAAATTAATTGTGCTCGACGAGCCCTACGCGAATCTGGACCCTTCGAACGTGCAGGGAGTCCGCTGCGCCTTAAAAGAGATCCGCAGGCAGGGGGTATGCATCGTTATCGCCGAACACCGCCTCCATTACACGCTCCCTGATGTCGACCGCGTTGCTGTTATTCACAACGGCCGTATTGTAATTGACACACCTCCCGCACTGCTTCTGCCGCGCTATGTAAAAGAGTACGGCCTCGAATTTCCTCTTTACGGACCTAGGGAGGAAAAAATCGAAATTCCCGGCCCGCCGCCCGGAGCCGAAACGGTTCTTTCCGTCGAAAACATCTCTTTTTCCAGAAATGGGACATCCCTTCTGAAAGATATCAGTTTTACTCTGCGTAAAGGAGAGTGCATCGCAGTTCTGGGAGCAAACGGAGCCGGAAAGACCACGCTTCTCAAGCACATAAATGGACTTTACAGACCGGATAAAGGAAAAATCACTCTCATGGAACTTGACACGTCGCAAAAGAAAATTCCGGAACTTGCGCGATATGCCGGCATAGCCTTTCAGAATCCGGACAGCCAGTTTTTCAAGCTGAACGTGCGGGATGAAATATCGGCAGGAGCCGATGCTCTCAATTGTTATGACGAAAAATGGATAAACAGTCTGGTTGATCTTTTCGGCCTGGAAAAGTTGTTAAAACGCGCGCCTTACCGGCTGAGCGGAGGAGAGAAAAAACGTGTTGCCTTTGCTTCGGCCCTTGCCGCAAAACCGGCCGTTCTTGCGCTTGACGAGCCTACGGCAGGACAGGACGCCCGTTTCCGTTCTGCACTTTCAGGCTTTTTATCCGAACTCACGGCGGAAGGAATCGCCGTTCTTCTCGTAACCCATGATCTTTTATTTGCAAAACAGAATGCGCACCGGTTTCTACTCATGGCAAAGGGTAAAATAATTTCCGAAGGAACGCCCGGCAAGGTAATCTCCGATAAAACAGCTATGCGGCTTGCGGGCCTTCTACCTGCTGAAAGGATGAAAGATGACGCTTGATCCGAGAACAAAACTTCTCCTTTCCGTTTTTTACGTCATTCTTGTCGTGTTTTCATACGAACTTCTCCCGCTTCTTTTTGAATGGGTGTTCATTCTGCTTCTTATTCTTATTGCAGGAAAAACAAAAGAGCATTTGCGCTGGTTTAAAGCCGTTGCTCCGATGGCAATATTTTTCGGCGCTGTAGTCTGGTGGTCTTCAGATGGAAAATCCGCATTTATTGCGGGATTCAAACTCGTAAACATCGCCTCGGTTTTTTTTGCCTTTTTTACCTCAACATCGCCCGAGGATCTGGGAAATGCGCTCGTAAAGGCCGGGATGCCGTATCCCGTTGCTTTTGTAATGAGCGTGTCTCTGCAGTTTGTTCCTGTTATGGCTCGCAAAGCCGGAAACGTGCTCGATGCCCAGCGCTCAAGAGGTATTCCGATCGGGCCGGGATTGAAAGCCGTCCGGTATTTTCATGTTTTATTGGTACCGGTGCTTATTCAGTCGATCCGGCTTGCGGAAGAGCTTGCTGAGGCAATGGAGTCCCGCGGTTTCGGACGCCCGGGGAGGACATTCCTTAAGGATTACAAAATGCGCCCGGCAGATTGGATTGCCGTTTTTACGGGGATGTTACTTCTGGCGGCTTTCTTTTTGCTACGGCAAAGTTGATATATTTCATAAATCCGTGCAGCCCACCTCTGGCAGCGGAGAATGCGTTTACAGTTTCGGTTCAATAAGGAGATCAGTTATATGACACTCAAACAAAATGAATTTGCACAACGTGCAGGAGAGACACTCGAACTGATTCGTGCCAACCGGCCTTTGGTCCATCATATCACCAATATGGTGGTGATGAATGATACGGCAAACGTGACCCTGCACGTGGGTGCACTGCCGGTCATGGCCCATGCGCCGCAGGAAGTGGCCGAGATGGCCGGCCTGGCCGGCGCACTGGTATTAAACATCGGCACCCTTACTTCGGAATGGATAGAGTCGATGCTCATTGCCGGACGCAGAGCAAATGAGAGGATGGTCCCCATTGTCCTCGACCCGGTCGGCGCAGGCGCAACTAAATTGCGCACTGAAAGCAGTTTGAGATTGTTGCGTGAATTGCAAGTCGCGGTTCTGCGTGGAAATGCGGGCGAGATCGGCGCGTTAGCCGGCGCCGGAGGGGAAGTCAGGGGCGTGGAAAGCATTCGCGGCCTGGATGATCCCACGGCGACAGCCATGGCCCTGGCCAAGAAATACAAGACCGTGGTGGCAATCACCGGTGCGCGCGATATCCTGAGCGACGGCGAACGGGCGCTTGGCGTGGATAACGGCCATCCCTGGCTGTCCGCCAACACCGGAACGGGCTGCATGTCCACGGCCATTATCGGCGCCTTTTGCGCGGTGGAGAAAGATTACCTGACCGCCGCAGCAACCGCCCTGGCTTGCTACGGCCTGGCGGCGGAGATGGCAGCCACAGAGGCCAGGGGACCGGCCTCATTCAAGGTCGCCTTGCTGGACAGTTTATACAACATGACGCCCACGCGTCTGGCTGAAGGAGCTAAAATAATCGATCTGACTTAAGGCTTGTCTGCACCCCTGACAGATATAGTAAATGTCATAAATATGTTCCGTTTGGGTATGGGTGCATATGCGATCCGCAGGAATTGATAATTATTTTTTGAACATACGAATCTTCCCTGTTATTATGCAGTCTCTTGCCGTGGGGAGCTTCAATACAATGGATTATTTCTGCGCCTGTCCTTTCCGGAACTTTCAGAAGATGAGCTAAGCTCTCTGAACCGCTTGATGCCAAGAATTTCTCTTACCATCATCAAAAACTGGAGCCGTTCAAAAGCAATTGCAGATCTTGCTTTTTCAAGATTTTTAAATTGTTCTTTGACAGCAGAGTCATTTCCTGTTTTATTTTCCAGAAGGTTGCGCAGCTCAAAACGTTCTTTTTCAACGGCACTTTTCAAGTCGATCATCCTGCGCATGCTTTCTACAAAGAGCGCATCTATCTTTTGACTCTCTTTCTCCGTCAAGTTAAGCTTTTTTAATATTGAAGAATCGTGCCACCATTTTCCCCCTGGCGCTCCATCTCTCCCTAAGGCATCAGAAGTTAAAGCAAGCAGAATAATAAAAATACACAAAAATAGTTTTCTGTTTATCATGATAATAGCCCTCCTTCTCCCTCTCCTGGTATTGTTTCATTGCCGGATGAGGGAATAACAAAATCCATGGAATCGTCGTCATAATCCGGATCTGCTTCCCCGTAAATGTCCATATATTTAAGTGGAAGGGCATTTTCGACAAGCGAGTTTATTTCCGTAATAAATAAATCGTCAGAATGAAGTGCGTCGACGTACGAACCGGTTTGCGTGTTTAATAAATACTTCATGGAGTCGGAATGTAATGTAATTACAAAAAAAAGAACTGTAATTGCTGCTGCAAGAGATGTTCGCAGCCCGAAAACCCTGGGAAAGTTTCTTTCCGATCTTTTTTCATAAGCAATGAATCGTCTCTTCGGCGCCGGAACCGACAGCTCGGCAATTTTGCCGAGCTGTTTGAGGTCATTTTCAAAACTCTCTAATGCAGAACTGCATCCGGAGCAATTTGACAAGTGCTCTTTTTCGGAAGGGGAAAGCTGCGATTTGTCCGCAACAGCCTTTATTATCCGATCCTCTGTAAGATGACCGTTATCATTCACGGCATACTCTCCTTCAAAAGCCTTATAACAGAATCATCATCTTTTAATTTTTTAAGCGCCCTGTATAGATGAGTCTTCACGGTGCTTTCATTTTTATCAAGAGCGACCGATATTTCGTATATTCCCAGATGATCGAGAAATCTTAATAAAAAAACTTCCTTTTCAAGATATGAGAGCCTGTTGAGAACTTCTTCAAATTGTCTCCAGAAGCTTTGCCTCATAACATTATAAAGCGGATTTGCATCCGGTCTGCTGTCAGGCTCTGTATCAGGCTCTTTTTCGTCTTTAATATTCCTGTCTGATAAAAT